>NZ_JAUBPR010000104.1:0-23614 GCF_036700845.1 Microcoleus sp. S13_C5 | reverse complement strand
AAGTTACATCAGCAAATATTTGGAATTGGTTTACTCACTGCTGTTATTGTACCTCACCTTTGTAAGAAATGCTATATTAGTCGGGAGAGCTAGTTGGGAAAAGGGTCAATTTTTACTGTATAATTGCCGACGATAGTCGCTGAAAAAGCAGCTAGTTAAAGAGGATTTGCCAACCAATAATTGCCAACGCCAAATCTGCGCTCGCGTGGCTGATATAACTCGACCAAAGCGAACGGTAAGTCAGGTAAGAGTGCGACCAAATTATTCCGGCAGCGAAGACAGCTAAGGCTCCTAAGATCACAGCCTGCCAGTCGCTGTAAGCTGCTATTACAAAAATGTGGTGGATTGTGAAAAATAGCGAACTCAGAAATATTGCTTTTGTTCCCGGTATAAGAATCTGGCACTTGTTGCAGACAAACCACCGCCAAGTAAATTCTTCAATCAGCGAGTTAACTAGCACAAAATATGCTTCTACAATCAAGTAAATAGTAGGGCTGCTAATACCTAATTGGTACGATTTTTCTTGAGCAACTACAGGATCGATCCACTGCTGGCCAAAAAGGCTATAGATACCCACAATCACCGCAAACATGAATATTCCCCAAATAGATCCAGCCAGCAATTCTTGGCGCTTGGGCAGGGATAAACGCAGCTTTTCGCGATCGACAAAAACAGACCACGCGAGCGGAAAAACTAGCAACCAAACTTGACATAAGACTGACAGTGCTGGTCCCCAGCTTCCAGGGGCAATATACAAGGCTGCTATGATACCAATACTAGCAGCAGGGACAAGCACTGTTAGAGCCAATAGTGCTTTTTTGCGATCGCCCATATCCAGCATTTTTCACGCTTCAATTGAAAATAGGATTAAGATCAAAGGTAAAATATTGGTCACTGCGGACAGGCGATACCACTTTCAAAAAACCATGTAAGTGTAGGCCAGTGATCCAAACCTTTATGGAGTCATTCATTCCCCATTTTTCACTCTTAAATCTAAAATGGTATGAGTTTTGTGCCGCTTATAAAAGTGGTGCTTATTTGTGGCATCGAAAAATATCCAGTTGCATAAAATTGAAGACTCCGCCGTTAAAGGAGTTTGTGTAGCAACAAAGTCTTTATTCAAGCACAATTTGATAATTTGTTGGCATTGGTGACTCGAAATACCATAATATGATTAAATCCCTAGTAGCTGTGTATATTGGCTGAATGACGATCGCAATTGATTTTGGAACTAGCAACACCGTCGTCGCTCGCTGGAATCAAGTCCTCCAGCAGGCTGAAACTTTGAAATTACCGGGATTGTCGGCAATCTCGGCTCAAAATCCGCCCCTAATTCCCAGTTTACTCTACGTTGAGGACGCTGCGGCAAATAAAGTAATACTCGGTCAGCAAGTCCGCGACAGAGGCCTTGATTTGAGTGGAGATTCTCGGTTTTTTCGCAATTTTAAGCGGGGAATTGGCACTTTAGTTCAGGGTTTTGTGCCGGAACTTGACGGGCAACTTATTACTTTTGAACAAGTAGGTGAGTGGTATTTGAGTAAAATTGTGAGTTCAATTCGCCAACTTCCCTTGCCGATCGATTCTTTGATTTTTACTGTGCCGGTCGATAGTTTTGAAGCTTACCGCCATTGGTTGGGCAAAGTGTCTCAATCTCTGGAAGTAGAACAGGTGCGGATGTTGGACGAACCTACGGCGGCTGCTTTGGGTTACGGTTTGGCCGATCGCGAAAATCTGTTAGTCATTGATTTCGGCGGCGGAACTCTCGATCTTTCTTTGGTGCGTTTGGACGCTTCCTCCGACAAAAAGCCCCTCGGTTTTATCCTGAAGTGGGGCGAAAAGCTATTAGCTGAATCTTCAGCACAAAAAACAAAAGTTGCCCGGGTTTTGGCTAAAGCCGGACAAAATTTAGGCGGTTCTGATATTGATAATTGGCTGGTGGATTATTTTGTTCAAACAAAAGGGCTGGCAAAATCTCCGATTACAACGAGATTGGCAGAACGGTTAAAGATTCAGTTGTCTTTAGTGAATCAGGCAGTTGAGGTTTATTTTGATGACGAAAATTTTGAGAGTTACGAATTAGAATTAGACCGATCTCGTTTTGAATCTATCATCGCGGATCATCAGTTTTTTGAGAAACTCGACGAGTGCATGAATCAAGTATTGCAGCAAGCGCGACGCCAAGGCTTAGAAATTGGCGACATCGACGCGGTTTTGCTAGTTGGCGGTACTGTACAAATTCCCGCTGTGGGGCGTTGGGTGCAGCAATATTTCGATCAGACAAAAATTCGCTGCGACAAACCCTTTGAGGCGATCGCCCAAGGTGCTCTGCAACTGAGTCAAGGCATAGAAATCAAAGATTTTCTCTATCACAGTTACGGAATTCGCTACTGGAACCGCCGCGACAATTGCCACAGTTGGCACAGTTTAATTAAATCCGGTCAGTCTTATCCGATGAGCGAACCGGTAGAATTAGTCTTGGGGGCTTCTTTAGAAAATCAGCCGAGTATAGAATTAATTATCGGCGAATTGGGAGCGGAAACTGGTGGCACGGAGATATATTTTGACGGCGACAGGCTAATTACTCGCCAACTCGCGGGCCAAACATCGGTACAGCCCTTAAATGATAAAGAAGGAGCACGCAGCATCGCTCAATTGACGCCGCCTGGGTATCCGGGGAGCGATCGCATAAAAGTTTTGTTCCGCGTTGACCAACAGCGCTTTTTGCGAATTACCGTGGAAGATTTGCTAACAAATGAAACTTTGTTAGAGGATAAACCCGTGGTGCAGCTAAGTTAAGGATAGACTTTAGATCATTTGGTAGATAATTCGGCTCTTGAAATAGCTGCATAGAGTCAAACTTTCGTCCGACCAGAGGGGGACTAAGAAATTACTGGTTTACTTCCAGGCTCTTCCTGGGAACGCAGATCCGGAGGAAGATCCTCGAATTTTCCGGCTCAGAAAGCCAGGCTCTTCCTCTGGACATCCGTTCCCAGGCTCTTCCTAGGAATTAGTTAGTTTTTGGAGATGTCTGTTGGAGACGACAACCTATGCCTATAGTTAGATTTATGGCTGGGTAGGGGATTGACACTGCTACCACTTTAGGCATAGACTTTTCTTTAAAATACTCTTGAATCTGAACCGTCAGCCTTTCATTGTAGTATCAAGATTTTAATTAACGCTAATTCTAGGAGATTAACAGGTATGAGTACCACTCCCGCTTTACCCCTCTGGGTGCAAGATAGAGAAGAAGTTCTGAAACAGGATGATGGAGTAGAATGGCGGGACGGGAATCGTCCAGACTATTCTCGCACTAATGCTTTCTTGGAAAAGGAAAAGAAACACAATCATGCCGAAGGGTCTTTAAATGCGATCGCCTATAATTTGGTGAGAACATTTGAAATGGAAGCATCCTTCAAAACCAATCCCCAACAATGGCTCTCTGTAGTTACGGATAAATTCCGTATGAGCACTAATGGAGGAAAAGAATACACAGCCCAAGAAGTTGTAGATCAGGGAACCTATAATCTCTTTCTAGAAAACTCAGATCACTACCGCGCCTCTGATGAAACCTTTCAATCCTCCTACAACCTCTTTCACACAGCTTTTCCCGATGGCTTTCTCTGGGAATTAGTCGAAGTCCTTGCAGGGCCTCCTAACGTTGTGTTTAAGTGGAGACACTGGGGTACTTTTAAGGGATCTTACAAAGATCATCAAGGGACAGGAGAAACTATTGAAATTATTGGTCTTAGCATTGCTAAAGTCACAGAGGATTTAAAGATTGAGTCTGTAGAACATTTCTTTGACACCAATAATTTCTTAACAGGGTTAACGACAGGAGGATGTCCCGTGAGTCATTAATCAAAGGAAGAGGTCATATCGTTTTCGCTGGAATCGGAATCATAAATAATTGTTCGAGTTGCAGTGCAAGCGTCTCCGTCGCTATAAGTAGCGAAAGCGAGGGAGACGCTTGCTTTCGCTTGACGCCGCCTGGGTATCCGAGGAGCGATCGCATAAAAGTTTTATTCCGCGTTGACGAACAGCGCTTTTTGCGAATTACCGTGGAAGATTTGCTGACTAATCAAACTTTGTTAGAGGATAAACCAGTGGTGCAGCTAAGTTAAGAATAGCTTTTACAGGTAAGGTGCGCTTCGGCGCACCCTACTGATTGCGTTAAAACAAATTGTTAAAAGCAGATGAACTACAAACTAGAATTTCCACTCTCTCCAGAACTAGAAAACTATCGTGACAGAATCGAAGCTACCATTAAACCTTACATCGAAATTCAAACCAATAATGAGGACGTTAATTGGTGGCAGAGTAAATTTGGGGGATTGCCTTATTTACCTAAAGGCTTTGAGTATCCAAAAACTCCTGACGGTAAATATTTATTTTTGCTAGCGCAACTCAACTTTGATGAAATACCGCCTTTAGATGGTTTTCCCGATCGGGGTATCTTACAGTTCTATATAGCCGACGATGACGTGTATGGTTTAGATTTCGACAATTACGCCAATGTAGATAATTCCGCAGTCGAACCAAAATTCAAAATAATCTATTTTCCTCAGCCAGACCTCCAAGTTGAAAACATCATTACCAATTATGATTTTTTGCCGGAACCACAATATTTTCCTGTTCAGGGCTGTTACGGCTTGCAATTTACTAAAAAATATGCGCCGATTAGTACCAGTGACTACCAATTTACAGAAATTTTAGGATCGGAAATTGAAGAGTTATTTATGAACTCTGAAATAGAGGATGAGTACCTAGAAATATCGCAATCCGTTGGTCATAAAATAGGTGGTTATCCTAATTTTACACAAGAGGACGTAAGAAAATATAGTAGTAACCCCGAGCAAAAACAAAAGCTAGACATTCTTCTATTGCAAATGGATACCGATTGCAATGAGACAGTAGATATCATGTGGGGAGACACTGGTGTAGGTAACTTTTTTATTGATGAATCAGCACTCAGAGAATTAGATTTTACTGAGGTTTTATATAATTGGGATTGTGCTTGAAGGCAGTAATGAAGTAAGCAAGCTAAAAAAAACACAACAGATGAACTCCGATCAAAGAAACCGGGTTTTTGACCGAATCTACGGCTGTAACGCAGTATTTCCCAAAAAAACCAGGTTTCTGACCATCGGTGCATAAGTTCTAATAATGTTCGACTATGGCCGATGCCCGATGCCCAATTCCCAATTCCCTAAACCTAAGATTTGTGCACCACCACGGGTGTTCCCACCGAGGCCCATTCAAATAGCCATTTAGCGTGATTTACAGCTACATTTGTGCAGCCGTGAGTAACGGCATTGCCAAACAAATTGTGCCAGTAAGCGCCGTGAATTGCATTGCCGCCGTCGTAATACATTGTATAGGGAACGTCCGGCACGTCGTAGTCTGGCCCAGTCATTCTAGCAACGCGGTATTTGGTTTGAACGGCAAAGGTTCCCGTGCGGGTGGGAGTCGAGGATTTGCCGCTGGAAATAATCACCGCGTAAACGGGTGTATTTCCTTCCCAAGCTATTAATCTTTGTCTTGACAAATCAATTTCAATCCAGCGTTCGCTGGATTGCTGCAACATCATAATTTTATTGGCAATTATGTTGTGCTGTTCGCCTGCAATTGCATGAATAGAACCGCCACAGAATGCAGCAATTGTTAGGGCGCAGCCGGCACAGAAAGTTCCAGCGCGGCGGAAGTAATTTGAGTTGATAATCCTGTTCATTCCTTACACCTCGTACTATTTTAGATTTTAGATTTTAGATTTTAGATGGGCTTGTCCTATTTTAGATTTGAAATGTTGGATTGGAAAGAGGGCTTAACAAGTTGTTAAGTTTTGGGTAAGATCTCGTGCAATTTGGACGATCGCGCGCCAATCGCGATTTTCCACTAAGTGTTTAGGAAATAAGTCTCCGGCTAAACCAACGGCGATCGCGCCGGCGTCAATAAATACTTTGGCATTTTCCAGCGTCACCCCGCCCGTGGGAATTAAAGGAATGTTTCCCAGGGGACCTTGCAGGCTTTTCAGGTAAGCCGCGCCTCCCAAAGCCGATATCGGAAACACTTTAACGCAGGTAGCGCCTGCTTGCCACGCGGTGACAATTTCCGTGGGAGAAAAAGCACCGGGGACGATCGGCACTCCCGCGTCAACTGCGGTTTTAATCATCGCTAAATCGGTGTGCGGAGTAAACAGAAATTGAGCGCCGCAGTCTATTGCTTGCTGTAACTCTTCTAAGTTTAATAAAGTGCCAGTGCCAATACTAAAAGTAGGGAATTCCGACCGGAGTTGGGCAATTAATTCAGCAGCTTTGTGCGTGTTCCAAGTAATTTCAATAAATTGGATTCCTCCGGCTGCTACCGATGATGCCATCTGCCAAGCAAGTTGCTTTTCTGAGGAGCGGATAACTGCGATCGCCCGGTGTTTTTTTAGTAGTGTCAACCAAGATTGATGATTCATGCTAACTGATTTTCCCCCCAGATAATTCAATATAGTTCATATCGGAAGACCGAGCGGTTGAAACCGCGTCTATACAAACAAAACCCACCTCCGTGGGTTTCCGAGGGGGCGGTTAAAATTGCGTTATTTTCTTTACACCACAGGCGAGTGGACTGCGTTTGACTCGCTAGCTAGAGTAAGTAAAGCCTCAGCATCGCTCGGTTGTGCCATCCATATTACCGTCATTTGCATAACCTTGCTCTACCCGTTGTAATGAGCAACAACTTTAGTCACTTTTCCGGTTGAACTGACTTCCATAAACTCACCTGCATTCGTGCCTTTTTGGTTGATGTAGTAAAGGACAACACTGGAAACTCCCCACATCACATCAAGCAACTCAAATTTGAGGTCAGGATAAACTTCCAGCCCCTTTTTGAAGTAGTTTCGTAGCGCTTCTTTGCCTGTCACTGTCCCAGATGGTTCGTTTAGCAGTTGCGCTGCGACAGGCGATATCAGAATTACATCTTCTGCGTAATGGGACATGATTCGATCGAGGTTATGAGTATTCCAAGCTTCTACCCAATCAAGTGCAAGTTCACGCGCTCTATCTTCAGTGACGATCATGGTTTGCTACTCCAATGCTTTTTTTCGCTGCTTCCTGTGTGCCTACAAAAAAATCGGGGCGATTCCCGACAATCCAAGAATCACCCCAATTATTGATTTCAAACTTTAGATTTAATCTAAAATCCAAAATCCAAAATCCAAAATTGATTAGGCGATCGTCGCCATCTTGACATCGCTGTTGGCCAGCAAATTTTGCAATTCATCCGCATCCACAGTTTCCTTTTCAACTAGCATATCTGCCAAAGCATTAAGGACATGGCGGTTGCCAACGAGTACATCTTTAGCGCGGCGATAAGCTTGTTCTACCAACAAACGCACTTCATCGTCGATCGTCGCTGCGGTTTCTTCGGAGAAATCGCGTTCAGCCATGATATCGCGACCCATGAACATATTGCCTTGTTGGCGACCCAGAGCTACAGGGCCTAGCCGATCGCTCATTCCGAAGCGAGTCACCATTTGCCGCGCTACTCTTGCCACTTGCTGCAAGTCGTTCGACGCACCGGTTGTTACTTCTTCCTCGCCGAAGACAATCTCTTCAGCAATGCGGCCGCCCAAAGCTACCGCCATTTGATTTTGCAAGTAAGACCGAGAATACAAGCCAGAATCCATCCGATCTTCGCTTGGTGTGAACCAAGTCAAACCGCCAGCGCGGCCGCGGGGGATAATGCTAATTTTCTGCACGGGGTCATAATCGGGCATCAGCGCGCCCACTAAAGCGTGACCGGCTTCGTGGTAAGCTACCAAAGTTTTGCGCTTTTCGCTCATCACGCGGTCTTTCTTTTCCGGGCCTGCGAGCACGCGGTCGATCGCATCGTTGACTTCATCCATCGAGACTTCGGTCAAGTTGCGGCGGGCGGCTAAAATTGCTGCTTCGTTGAGTAGGTTGGACAAATCCGCACCGGTGAAACCGGGTGTCCGGCGGGCGATTTTTTCCAAGTCCACGTCTTTCGACAAAGTTTTGCCACGGGCGTGAACGTTGAGAATTTCTAGGCGGCCTCCGAAGTCTGGGCGATCGACTACAACTTGGCGATCGAAGCGACCCGGACGCAGCAGCGCCGCATCGAGCACATCGGGGCGGTTTGTGGCAGCAATCAGAATGATGCCAGTATTACCCTCAAAGCCGTCCATTTCGGTCAGCAACTGGTTCAGGGTTTGTTCCCGTTCGTCGTTACCACCGCCCAAACCAGCGCCCCGCTGGCGGCCTACCGCGTCAATTTCATCGATAAATACGATGCAAGGAGCGTTAGATTTAGCTTGTTCAAACAAATCGCGGACGCGGGAAGCACCGACACCCACGAACATTTCCACAAATTCTGAACCGGAAATCGAGAAGAAGGGAACGCCTGCTTCTCCAGCAACGGCTTTTGCGAGCAGGGTTTTGCCTGTTCCTGGAGGGCCGACCAGCAGCACGCCTTTGGGGATTTTTGCTCCGACTGCGGTGAAGCGGTCTGCATTTTTCAGGAAGTCCACGACTTCTGCGAGCTCTAGCTTGGCTTGTTCGATGCCGGCCACGTCGCCGAAAGTCACCTGAGTTTGTGGCTCCATTTGGACTCTAGCTTTGGATTTGCCGAAGTTCATGGCTTGGTTGCCGGGCCCGTTTTGGGCGCGCCGCACCAGGAAAAACAGTCCGACCAAAAGCAAAATCGGGAAGAACAGGCTGCTGAGGGCTTTTACCCAGAAGCCTTCGTCGCTTTGTGGCAGAACTGAAATATCTACGTTATTTTTGGTCAGGATGTTGATCAGTTCGGGGTCGTTCGGCAGGTTGACGATGACCTTGTTGCCGTCCTGGGCTGTGACCAGGGCTTTGCTGCGATCGGAACTGATATTTATTTTGTCTACTCTCTTGCCTTCGACTTCCTGAATGAATTGACTGTACTTCCAAACTTCGCGGCTTGGGGGCTGTTTGTCAAAAAAAGCCGTTGCTAAGGCAATGACTACAATAGCCAGCAGTGCGTACAGGCCAGCGTTTCTCCACCGTTTATTCACCGAGGTCGATCCTCCTAATTTTTAGTCCCTGTGATTTGGGAATTTTTATTTATGTTCATCAATCTTAACGTAATTGTAACTTGTTTTTGTGGGGTGAGGAATCCCGGCCATGCTGCGGCGGTCTGATGTGAGGTTGTGGAAACCGAACTGCCCAGGGCTTCGTCAGGAGATGCGGGTGCTGTCTTAATCGTTGCCTTTCCACATACACTATAAAACAGAATTTGTCAATAGATTGTCCCTCGATCGACTGAGAAATTAGCTTGTTCGCAGTTGCACGCTTTTTGCACCACGCGGCATTGAAACGCAACTCCTGTTTTGACCGAGAATTTGACGTATAAATTTAAGATGAACCGATCACAATTCACCAATCGCGAATAGCCCAAGGAAAACTCAAAATGCCAGATTCGCAAGATACTTTCATTTTCAACGGTCAACGGCTGGCCTACAACCGGCTCAAGCACAACAACTATCCCGCCTCGGAGAGAGCGGTAGAAATACCCATAGCCTGCAACTTTATTGCCGGATTGAAGGATAAAAGCAAACTGCTGGAAGTGGGTAACGTGCTGCAATATTACCCCGAACTGATCCCGACATATATTGCCGAAATTCAAGCTAGAAGAATTATCGACAAATACGAAACTGCTGTGGGAGTAGACAAAATTGATTTAATGGATGTTGATCCTGAAGAGAAGTATAGCGGTATAATTTGCATCTCTACAGTAGAACACATAGGCCAAGGCTCTGACCCGAGTGAAGCTTACGGTGAAGATCGGGAAAAATATGATTGGCAAGGGCCTTTAAAGGCGATCGCCAAAGTCTACGATTTGCTGTCAGATAACGGTAGAGCACTGATTACAGTACCCTTCGGCCGATTCCTCGAAAGGGGGTGGTACATCCAGTTCAGTCAAGATTACTTAAATCTCTTATTCGAGCGATACAATATTCCTAAAAATGCGGTCAGTGCCAGTTATTTAAAATTAGTTAATGTTGACAAATCGCAGCCGCAGCCTTCTGTTTGGGTACAAGCCAATCCCGAAGAACTTGTTAGCGCGCAATACAATTTACCTTTTAATTTTGCCAATGCGATCGCCGTCCTAGATATTACCAAAATTCCCGCAACTCGCTCGGCATTGACTCAACCCCCAACCGCCGACAAACAGCCGCCAGTATTTAGTAGAATAACAAGCAAGCTGTGCGTCAACAGAGACTTTCAGACAGATTACTATGAGCATTGGATTGACAAACTCAAAGCTCCCACAATGATTAACCGCAAATATTGGGAGTGGGTTGTCATGTCTCAAGCTTTGAACGAAAGAGGATTTCTCAAAGCCGGAAAAAAAGGCATGGGTTTTGCGGTTGGCAACGAACCGCTACCGTCAGCATTCGCTTCTTTGGGCTGCGAAATTGTCGCCACCGACCAAAGTTACGACATTCCTGAAGCTAAGGAAGACTGGGCGACAAGCGACCAACTTTGCCGCGGCAAACAAGCTCTTAACGAGAAAGAAATATGTCCGCCAGAAACCTTTGACAAACTTGTCAGCTTCCGCGAAGTTGACATGAACAATATCCCCGAAGACTTAAAGCAAGGTGAGTTCGATTTTATTTGGTCTTCCTGTGCCTTTGAGCATATAGGCTCGATCGAACACGGACTCAGATTTGTCAAAGAATCTCTGAAATGCTTAAAGCCCGGCGGTATAGCAATTCATACAACAGAGTTCAACTGTTCGTCAAATGCAGGAACCGTAAACGCACACAATTTAGTATTCTTCAGACACAGAGACATTGAGCGTTTAATCGGGGAACTAGCAGCCGAGGGATATCGCGTAGAACCTCCAGATTACTGGATGGGCGATAGCAAATATGATTTGACGCCGATGAAAGAACCTCACAATCACCTCGGACCGCACCTGAAACTAGAATTGGGCGGTTACATTGCAACTTCCTTGCTTTTAATAATCCACAAACCGAATGCGATCGCCGTCCTAGATATTACCAAAATTCCCGCAACTCGCTCGGCATTGACTCAACCCCCAACCGCCGACAAACAGCCACCAGTAATTAGTCGAGTAACAAGCAAGCTGTGCGTCAACAGAGACTTTCAGACAGATTACTATGAGCATTGGATTGACAAACTCCAAGCTTCCAGAACTATTCACCGCAAATATTGGGAGTGGGTTGTCATGTCTCAAGCTTTGAATGAAAGAGGATTTCTCAAAGCCGGAAAAAAAGGCATGGGTTTTGCGGTTGGTAACGAACCGCTACCGTCAGCATTCGCTTCTTTAGGGTGCGAAATTGTTGCCACAGACCAAAATTACGACATTCCTGAAGCCAAGGAACACTGGGGCACAACCGATCAACTTTGCCGCGGGAAACAAGCACTTAACGAAAAGCAAATCTGCCCGCCAGAAACCTTTGACAAACTTGTCAGCTTCCGCGAAGTTGACATGAACAATATCCCCGAAGACTTAAAGCAAGGTGAGTTTGATTTCATTTGGTCTTCCTGTGCCTTTGAGCATATAGGTTCGATCGAACACGGACTTAGATTTGTCAAAGAATCTCTGAAATGCTTAAAGCCCGGTGGTATCGCAATTCATACAACAGAGTTCAACTGTTCATCAAATGAAGAAACCTTAAACACAGACAATTTAGTATTCTTCAGACACAGAGACATTCAGCGTTTAATCAGCGAACTAACAGCCGAGGGATATCGCGTAGAACCTCCAGATTACTGGATGGGCGACAGCAAATACGATTTGACGCCGATGAAAGATCTTAGCAATCAATGGGCACCGCACCTGAAAATAGAATTGGGCGGTTACATTGCAACTTCGTTGCTTTTAATAATCCACAAACCGCAGGAAATATATGCAGAGTCTTACCCGCCAGTCTATGCGTATGGCGAAAAACAGCAGGAGTTTATCAAAATTTTTTATGACATATCTGTACTGGGATACGGACACTACGATTCCCGTTCTCGAACCGGTGTTGCCAGAGTCATAGAGAATATCGCATCGGGTTTAATTGCCTCGAAACAGTTCGATTTATCTTTTGGCGCGACTCATTCTTGGTACGCCGTGAAAAGTTGCCTGGATTACTTGCAGACTCAGCCAATTTTTCGGGGGATACCTTTGGCTCACTCCAGCTTTTTCAGAAATTTTGAAAGCAAATTAATGGAGCTTTACAAGATGCTAGAAAACAGGGAAAAAATCTGCCCTGGACAAAACCAAGAACCCCAATCCAAAGTTTTAACAGACCAATTAAAAAAATACCTTTCAAATTCGATCGGCATTTCCCAGCAGCGGAGCCATTTAATCGACCAGGAGAGCTTGAGCGAAGCCGATATTTTCCACGCGACCTTCTATCACATTCCGCACCAAGCACGCGAGTGCAAAAAACTCAAAAACTTTGCCACAGTTTACGATTTGATTCCCATCATATTGTCGCAGTTCTTTCTCGGTAAAAATGATGCCGATTACCAGAGAATGCAGGCATCTTTAAACAGCTTAACGGCAGAGGATTACATTCTCTCCATATCTCAAGCCACCAAAAACGATTTGCTAAATCACGTCAAACTCAACCCGGAAAGAGTGTTTGTAACTCATCTAGCTGCAAATACCGCTTTATTTTACCCCTGCAATGATGCGGAAAATATTGCATCGGTAAAGCATAAATACGGCATCCCCAACGCACCGTATATCTTGGGTGTCAGCACATTAGAACCTCGAAAAAACCTTGAACACGTCATCCGCTGCTTCGCAAAAGTCGTGCAGCAACAAGGCATCAAAGACCTCAGCTTAGTTTTAGTCGGTGCCAAAGGTTGGGAGTACGACAAAATCTTTCAAGAAATTGCTAACTTCGGTCTCTCAAAAGACCGTATCATTATTACTGGCTATGTAGCCGATGAAGATTTAGCTGCCATCTACAGTGGTGCGATGGTTTTTGTTTACCCCTCGCTATATGAAGGTTTCGGTTTGCCGCCTTTAGAAGCAATGCAGTGCGGTATTCCTGTCATCACCTCGAATAATTCATCGTTTCCCGAAGTAGTCGGCGATGCGGGAATTATGCTCGATCCGACAGATGCTGACGGACTTTGCCACAGCATCCTAAAACTGTACCGTACACCTGCTTTGCGGCAAGAAATGTCTTTAAAGTCGCTAGCGCAAGCGAAAAAGTTTAGCTGGGAAAGGTGCACTCAGGAGACAATTGCTGCTTACAAAACAGCTTTGTATGGTTGAGAAATCCCAGCCGGTTGACTGCATAATTTCTGCCTGTCATTCCCAAGTGTTGCGAAGAATCTCGAACCCTTTCAACACCGCCATTGAGTGCGTAAGTCCTGTAAGTGTACGAAGCGAGTTAACCGAGTATGTCAATTGCACGGGAACATCAGATTAAAGTTATTTACGATATCTCTGTCCTCGGACAGGGACACCTGCACCAGCGCGCTAGAACCGGCATTTTTAGAGTTGTTGAAAGTATTGCTGAGAATTTGGCAAACTCGAAAGAATGCGATTTGTTATTTTGTGTCAGTCAGTATTTGCATTTGTTGGATGCGAGTTTCGATTATCTGGACACCAATCCAAAATTAGCGGGTATTCCCCTGCTGCATTCGAGCTTTGCCAGGTTTTTTTACAGGCAGCTACTCGATGTTTACAATATGCTGGGTCTTCAAATCAAAGCAAATGAGGCGGGCAATGCTGTCGCGGAAAAAGCTGTTTTTGACCATTTGAAGAACAATTTACAAAATGCCGTTCAAATCATGGGCGGTTCCTTTGTTGCGGTAGATGCTAATAATTTAGAGTCAGCAGATATTTTTCACTCGCCCTACGATGAAATCCCTGTTTCGGCAAAGCAAACAAGTAAAGCTCAAATTTTTTTGACTATCTATGACTTGATTCCTGTTTTGTACCCGCAGTTTTTGCTGAGCGAGCAAATCCCTTTACTTTACAAAAAAACCTTAGCCAGCATCTCTCAAAAGGATTGGGTAATTTGCATATCGCATTCAACTAAAAACGACCTTTGCAATTATCTCAAGATTGACGAATCGAGAGTTTTTGTCACTCACTTAGCTGCGGAGCCGAGTGTATTTTATCCTTGTCGCGATGCTGCAAAGATTGCCTCGATTCGCAGCAAATACGGGATTCCTGATGCGAGTTACATTTTGAGTTTGGGTACGCTAGAACCTAGGAAAAATATAGACCACGCTATCCGCTGTTTTGCTCAACTGATTCAGGAACAAAAAATCAAAGATTTGTATCTGGTGTTAGTGGGGACTCCGGGGTGGAAATACGACAGAATTATGGCAGAAGTTTCCAAGCAGGGTTTATTGAAAGAACGGATAATTTTTACTGGATACGTGCCGGAATCAGATTTGGCAGCTCTTTACAGCGGTGCTTTAGCTTTTGTATATCCTTCTTTTTACGAAGGTTTTGGTTTGCCGCCTCTGGAAGCGATGCAGTGCGGAGTACCGGTGATTACCTCAAATACATCTTCGCTTCCCGAAGTAGTTGGGCAAGCGGGAATTATGGTAGATCCAAAAGATACCGACGCGCTTTGTCATAGTATGCTGGAAATCTACAACAAATCATCGCTGCGAGAAAGTATGTCTTTAAAATCCTTGGCACAAGCTAAACTTTTTAGCTGGCAAAGGTGCACTGACGAAACTATCGCTGCTTATCGAACTGCTTTATCGTAATTTTACAGGAAACTCACCAATCATGAAAATAGTTATTGACGGCATATTTTTTCAAAGCCAGCAAAAAAGCGGGATTGCTCGCGTTTGGCAGTCTTTGATGGAAGAATGGGTAAAAAGCGGTTTTGCTGAGAATATAGTAATGCTGGATCGCGCAGGCACAGCACCGAAGATTGCCGGCATTCAATATCGCTCGATTCCGGTTTACGATTACAACAAAACCGATGTTGACCAACAAATGTTGCAGCAAATGTGCGATCAAGAAAATGCAGATTTATTTGTTTCTACTTACTATACAACACCGATTTCCACGCGATCGGCATTTGTCGCCTACGATATGATACCCGAAGTTACCGGAGGCGACCTAAATAATCCCATGTGGCGAGAAAAACATCATGCTATCCGCCAAGCATCTTCCTACATCGCCATTTCCCAAAACACGGCCCGCGACTTAGTAAAGTTTTTCCCCGAAATATCTCCCGCATCAATTACTGTCGCTCACTGCGGCATTCAAAAACATTTTTATCCTTCTAGTCTAGCAGAAATAGAAGCATTTAAAACTGCACACCGGATTGAGAAACCCTACTTTTTAATAGTGGGAGAACGTTGGGGATTCAACGGTTATAAAAATACGAGCGCTTTTTTTCAAGCTTTATCGAGACTCAGCAGCAAGTCTGGATTTGATGTTGTTTGTACTAGCGGTCAACCTTCGCTAGAACCTACTTTACAACAGTACACTGCTGGTGTAAACGTCCACCTGCTGTATTTGGGCGACGATGAATTAAGAGCGGCTTACTCGGCTGCGATCGCCCTCATATTTCCCTCAAAGTATGAAGGTTTCGGACTGCCAATATTGGAAGCAATGACTTGCGGTTGTCCCGTCGTCACTTGTCCCAACAGCTCGATTCCCGAAGTAGCAGGCGAAGCAGCATTTTATGTAGGTGAAAATGATGTTAATGCACTGGGAAATGCCCTGCTTGACGTGCAGAAACCGGATATTCGCAACTCGTTAATTGCTGCCGGACTTGGACAATCTCGCAAATTTTCTTGGTCAAAAATGGCAATAACAGTTAGTTCAGCGTTGATGCAAGCCTGCGGGAGCCAACAGCAAATCCCGGCAAAATCGCCTGAAGCTCCAATCTTATTGTCAAGCATTATCGAGCAATACCAGAAAAATTCTGCTGATTTATCTGCACTAGCAAATGTCCGCCAAGCTAGAAAACAAATTGCTGCAATTTGGCTTAGCTTACCAGCCGAACAAGTGGCAAGTGCCTTTGCAGGCGAAGCAGGCAAACAGCACCAAGCGCTGCTGGCTAGCGATATTAGATATGAACCGCTAACGGATACAGAAGAGAGTTTTGTGAGCGAATTAGTCGCCAATGTGGCGAAAGGATTTAACGAGCCAAAAGCGATAAATTACCTGCTCGCAGCCATGCTGTACCGGCGGGCAGACCAATTGCCGCTCAAGTACGATCGCGCTACAGTGCCTAATTGGTTCGCCAACGAATATCTCAAATTCATGTTTACTTGCCCGAACGTATTTCAAACCCGAGGAGAAGCAGACAATTACTATCAATTCATCCAAGGCTGGATTGATTATTTACATACTAATTTGTTCAAAAATGCAGATTCGCCACTGTGGCAGAATATTGCTTTGTTGTTCGCGCAAGTTGCGAACTTTATCCCGCTGTACTTTACCACGGCAAACCTACGCGATATTTACACCAAACGGGCGGAAATTATTGAGTTTTCGCTCAAAAATCGCGGCAGTTCAATTGATTGTATCTTCCCGGCGCGATCGCCAAATCGGACAAAAATCCGCGTCGGCATCATCAACGATCATTTCGCGCCACAAACCGAAACCTTCGCTACCATCCCGGTTTTCGAGCATTTAAACCGCAACCAGTTCGAGATTTACCTGTACGCGCTCAACACCAGCGGCCACCAATTAGAACAATATTGTCAAAGTCGCGCCGACAAACTGGTTGCACTCCCGAAAGACTTTGCATCGCAAGTCCAAACAATCCGCGCCGACGACTTAGATATCCTGTTTTTCGGTACGAATTTAACAGCTATTAACAAACCGCTGACTTCACTAGCAATCCACCGTTTAGCGCGGGTACAAACTACTTCTTTCTGTTCCCCCACAACCACCGGAATCCGGCACATGGATTACTACATCGCAGGCCAATTTACCGCGCCGGATGCTAGTTATCAAAAACAATATCGCGAACAGTTGGCTGTTCTCGAAGGCAGCGGTTTTTGTTTCACATACGCAACAGAATCGGAAGTTGCTACAGTTAAACCTACCCGCCAAAGTCTGGGAATTTCAGACAATACAACAGTTTTTATCTCCGGCGCCAACTTCTACAAAATTCTGCCGGAGTTGAGGGAGAGTTGGGTAAAAATTCTAGCTGCTGTACCCGATTCAATCTTGATTTTATATCCCTTCGGGCCGGCTTGGACTCGCACCTATCCAGCGACACCTTTTGTCAACAATCTGAACGCTGTATGCGCTAAATACGGCGTGAATAACAACCGCTTGCGGTTCGTAAAACAACTGCCTAGTCGCGCTGATGTGAAAGAATTTTTGCAGCTAGCAGATGTTTATCTCGATTCCTATCCTTATGCTGGGGCAACATCGTTAATTGATCCTTTGCAAGTAGGATTGCCGGCGGTGGTTGTGGAAGGAAATGCTTTGCGGTTCCGCCAAGGTTCGGCGATGCTGCGGGAACTGCAAATGCCTAATTTAATTGCGTATGACGAAGCATCTTACATTCAGCTAGCCGTTACCCTCGGCACTAACCCGCAATTGCGGCAGCAAAAACGGCAGGAAATTCAGCAAAAAATGCAAGGCAATCCGCGCTGTTTTGACAGTGTTGCATATTCTGGGGCGATCGGCAAATTATTCCAAGAACTCTTTGGCCAATGGCAAACCAGCCACCTAGAAGCATCCCGCAGCTTAGAGGATAGCAGCCCCCAGGTAAATTTGGGGGAGAGCCTCTCGAATAACGTCCAGCTTTACCAGAGAAATTCATCAAACATCTCAGCAATATCCGAACTGCGTCAAATCCGCAAACAAATCGCTGATTTTTGGCTGAACCTTCCTGCCGAAAACCTCGAAACCGCCTACAGAAGCGCTTCAGGTAACAGCTATCAAATCCTGCTCAAGAGCGGTTTCCAACGTCAACCGATGATCGAAAGCGAACAAATATTTTTGCAGCAATTAACCCAGATTAGCAAAGGATTAGTGCATCCCAAAGCTGTCAACGCCTTGCTCGCGGCGATGCTGTATTTCCCGCCGGAAACTATGCGAATTCCCGACGCTCGCAACCGTTTGCCGCACTGGTTAATTGGGGATTACGAACAAGTTTTTGAGACTGAAGCCGCCATCAAGTCTGATTCAAGTTCTGACTTGCTAGCTCAATACATTCAATCCCCGCAATTTGCGAATCAACTGTTAGGATGCGTCAATCTTTACCGCATCGATCCGTCTGACGAATCGATAGTTTTGGAACTTCGCCAAATCAGAAAACAAATGGCTGATTTTTGGCTGAGTGTTCCTTCAGAAAAACTCGAAAACTTTTACCGAGGAGAGGTTCGCAAGGGATATCAAGCAATTCTTAGCTGCGGCTTGCAAGCTGAAGCAATGACTGAAGCCGAACAAAAATTTTTGCAGCAATTGACCGAAATTAGCAAAGGGTTGGTGCAGCCTCAAGCTATCAATGCTCTGCTGGGGGCAATGCTGTATTTTGTTCCGGGAAAAATGCGGGTTCCCGATGCTCGCACCCGCTTGCCCCAGTGGTTGCTTGAAGATTACGAAAAGGTGTTTGAAAGCGCATTTGCGGCAACAGAACCAACACTTGTCAAACAAGATTATCTGCCGCAGTTTCTCAATCAATTAACTGCTGCCCTCAATCTCTATGAAATAGACCCGACGGCTGAATTGGTAATAGCAGATTTGCGGCATATTCGCAAGCAAATTGCAGATTTGTGGCTGAGCGTTTCCGGCGAACAAGTAGAAGTTTTGTACCGGAGCGATTTTGGCAAGGGTTACAAAGCAATGCTGGGCAGCGGGTTTATTAACGAGCCGCTGAATGAGAGCGATCGTGAGTTTTTCAAGTCGTTGGTTGTTGAGTTGAGTAAAGGGTTTGGAACGCCTAAAGCTGTGAATAATTTGTTGGCGGCGATGCTGTATTGTCGCGCTGGACAGTTGCGGGTTCAGGATGCAAATACTTGTTTGCCGGAGTGGTTGTTGGCTGATTACGAGCAGTTGGTTGGGGGTGCGGTTAAGGTGGCTGTGAAGTAAACGGATCTGGCGTAGGGCGGGCAGCGGCTCGCCCACCGCGATCGATTAGTTAGGGAATTGAAACTTGATTTGGAAGGGCAAAAGAAATGCTTCAAATATATGGACATTCTCTATTCCTCTGTTTCAACCAACTCTAAACCATTCTTCCAGTTTTTGCTTAATTTTGCATTAGTAATTATAGTCTTTAAATCATTTTTTATTATTTCTCGGAAATTTGGAGTGTCTTGAATTCTAAGCTTCCAATTTTCTAGCCAAAATTCTTGAGGTAAACGTTTAATGATATCTAACACTTTTTGTTCAATTTCATCACTTTCAAATATATCTAGTAAATCCATCTCCCAAAAATATAGCAATCGGTCAGTGATATACTCATTGAAAGCACTAATATTTGCCTTCGTCATAAATTGATTATTTTTTCCAAAAAGCTCTGGATAATTTCCTTTCACCGCTCTCCAGGTTGCACAGAAAAACTCGATCAAGGAATCTTCATCATTTTCAAGCACTGTAAATGACTTACGAATATATCGCATTGTTTGTTCTATGGCAGTAATTGGCACTAGCTGAGTTTCTTCTGTAATCTCTCTGTTATAAGACCAATTTAATAAATTTTGAAATGGGCTTGATGGAGAATCATTAAGAGATCTAAGTATCAGTGGCTTATCACCATATTTTACACGCGCTAGTACAAGTCGTTTCTCAAGTTCATCTTCATTAAAATCTGCAATAATAGATTTGACATTTTCCGCTGAAACTCGTACTGCTTTATTATTTACTACAATAAACTGGAAAGCTTGTTCTTGAGGAGTAGCATCTATTAAGCTAACAACAGTTATTGGTAAATTCTCTTTATCAAAATCAGACATACCATACAGACGGTGCTGTCCGTCTACAATAAGTGCTGGTTTAGCATCCTCTTGTTCATTGGGTTCAAATGAAAACTTAATAATTCCCCAATCGAGTTGATTCTCACAGCCATTCAATAATATGTTTACAGGGTTTTCTAAGGAACTCTTTGTTTGAATAATACCTTCGCTAATTTCTTTACTTAAAGATGTAAACTTGGCTTTGTCTTGATCAAAAGCTATAAGTATACTATTAGGAATTGTATTGATTGAACTAGCCTCTATAAATTTTGTAACTGCACTAGCTCTAGCTTTTCTTAGTATACGCTGCGCTCCTTTTGGGACATCTTTTATTCGTCGAATCCCCAACCATTCTTTCAAATCTTTTGCGCCTGCATTAAAAACAAAAAAACGAGTTACATTTTTATCGGTGCGCTGTGATATTAAACTGCCAAAATAACACTTATGTTCAGTCATAACTATCCCCTTATTTCGTGATGTTTTTCGCAATAAATCTCTATATTTAAGAAATGCCAACTATCATTGGGATTTTTGCGTCCAAATTTTAACTTTCCCGCATCCGCTGCTGATTTTTCACAAATAGAACACTTAAATTCTCTTTTAGCCCATAAAGCCAATTCATATTCCCTGTTCATCTCAGTCGAAAAGTGTTGATCGTTTTCATCACTTACAAGACATATTTTTTCATAATGAAAATCGCTAGCATCTATATGATCGGACTTTTTACAATTACATTTTGGGCAAGCGACTTCAAGATTGAAATTATCACTTGAACCGCCCATTGCTTTCGGCCATTTATGCTCCACTTGAACTGAGTTGTATGAATCTCCTATATCAAACTCCAGTTCGCCACCACAGATATAGCAAGCCTTATTATTATTTCTGGCTCTCTTTCTTATTTTATGTTTAGTGCTGTCTGCTACGTCTGCATTTCTCTTATCCAAACACTCACTAATTAAGACAATAATTCGTCCAATATGCTTTTCAGGGAAGCGCATATCATCCTTCAGGAAAGCTCTCAAATCAGTGCGGAATTTTTCATTTCCTTTATTCTCTTTTTCACACTTTCTTTTAAAATAATCAGCGGTTACTATAAGCCGTCGCAATACATAGTTTATAGTGCTATTGTAAACTAAATCTCTCAATTCTCCATCAGCTTGCAGAAGATAATCTATTCTTAAAATAAAGGAGTCATTTTTGACATCAGCAGGGAAAAGTTTTTTGATAAATTCCCTTAGCTGTTCTCCTGGGTTAATGTTATTTTCATCGACACTTTTTTGCATCGGATAACTCTCTTTGGATTTTCTCTCAAACTCAGATGAATAATCGTTGCTTTTAATCGTAATACTTTCCTTTTTTCCCTTTGCTCCTTAGCTCCTATATTTCAATACGATCTACTACCGATTTCTTGTAGTAATCAATGATCCCACTTTTTCTGCATTACTACATCGCCTTTTAATATTTCTTAACTACTATCATGACTCTAGCAGTTCAATTTTCCCTAGTCGAACATTACCCCAAAGCGTTTTCAGAATATCCACCTCATAAAGTATACTGTATGCAATTTGCATATTTCTGGTACATTGTCGCACTGAGTGACCACTTACAACCTAACACTGTTTTAGCCCGATCGCTGGACGGAGAGGGGCTGGCAATCTTTCGGGGAGAAGATGGACAAGCTGCGGCATTGCGCGATCGCCCTCCTTATTCGAAACCCCACAAACAGGAAATATTATACTGTATAGCTGCACTACAACCCTAACCAACCTCGAAGAGATTGGTCAAGTCGCTCAGCATCAGAATCCGCTAATTTGCCAAGTGTCGTTACAACCAAGCTTTCATGCACTGTATACAAACCTCGCTTGACTGCTGTAGCCACATTTAACCCTGCTGTTGACCATTCAGCGACTACGAACTCACCTTCAAGTAAGGATGCAGTTTTGCTGGTCAATGGCACAATCATAATGTCTTGAGATACGTGCGGCGCACTCACAACAATTGCTGGTCTTACCTTAGAACTAGACAAGTTTGAAAAGGGATATCTAACTAAAATTATGTCCTTTTTAGAGGATCTGGCCATAAACATCATCCTCAGTATTGTCCCAAACTGTATCTAATGATGTTTGACTGGCTTGAAGCCAAAACTCAGCTTCTTCATCAGGTAAGAGTGTTACTAATACTTTTGCCCCTTCGGGTAACTCTGATAACTCCAGCAGTTCAATTTTCCCTTGTCGAACAGTAGCCCAAAGCGTTTTTAGCATATCCACCTCATAAACTGTGCTTTATGCAATTTGCAGATTTCTGGTAAGTTGTCGCAGCGAGCAACTAATTACAACCTAACACACATAGAGCGAGGAAGTATTTAAGCCTGACTTAGAATCAATTCAACACGAATTCTGGCTGCTGAGTCTCAAACAAAGGGCGAGTTACCTGACGCACTAGCACTGTTTCTAAACTGCCTTCTACTACATTTTCTGCTTCTATTTCTAACTCGCCCCACAATAGCCGATCGCCTTGATTGGGCATTTTACCTAAATTGTGGATTACGAATCCGGCGATTGTTTGGTAAGCTGGGTTAGTCGGCAGGTTTAACCCAAGTTTTTCGTTAACTGCGGTCACTTCCCATAGGCCAGAAATTAGTGCCGAATGAGCATCTTTTTGAACGAGAGTTGCTTCGGAAGGTAACAGCAGGGGTTGAGACTCTTTACTGGTAATCCAACCAGTCAGCAGCCGCACCGTACCGTTGAGAATTGCTAGCAGCGGCCACAGTAATTTTGAGCAGAGTTCGAGGGCAGGCATCAACAGCAAAGCTGTGCGTTCTGGGGCGTGGTTTGCTAATACTTTGGGGATTAGTTCTCCTAAGACTATCTCGACGTAAGTTACTAAGATGAATGCTGCGGGAACTGCGATCGAATGAGCAGTCAGCACGGCCGGGAAATGACCGATCGGCAATTTGTCGATCCACGGTTCGATCCAGTGTACAGTCGCTCCCTCACCCAACCAACCTAACAGCAAACTCCCTGCTGTTGTGCCAGTTTGAGTCACAGACAGGTAATGCGGTATGTTGTTTTGAGCTTGGTGGACGAGTTCGGCGGTTTTAGCAGTTGGGCGATCGTCCAAGTGGGTCAGTTGGCGGATTTGATGGCGATCTGCTGATACTAATGCTAGTTCTGACGCCACAAAAAAGGCGATTAAAAGTGTTAAGCCTACCAACATTGCTAATCTCAGCGTTGTTTGAGCGACTTCTATTTCCAGGCACGTAAGGTTGTTCAAGATAGATATCTAATATGATAGAGGTTTTAGGTTAATTCTTTTATTTTAGCTTGGGATTCAGATAGGTTTATCCCCCCACATTTCGGATATCCGCACTACCCTTATTCGTAGGTGCGCTTCAGCGCACCTAACCTGTAGAACTTGTGAACTCTTTCTCTTCTCTTCCTTCGCGCCCTTGGCGTCTTCGCGCTTCGTTTTAACTGAGATTTCGCACCATCCTCAATTACTTGTTTAGGAACAGGCTTTTCGGCTTGTTCCACAAGAGATGAATTTTATTGTGGAACAGGCCGAAAAGCCTGTTCTTGAAAATGGTGCAAGATGTGAGGAAAAAAAATCTTATTCACAACACCGGAACGGGAGCATGTCACTTCTGTAGTGAGTAATGATACTCATGCAGGTCTTCGCTGATTACCAATTAAGCCGTTCAAGTA
>NZ_JAUBPR010000255.1:0-2275 GCF_036700845.1 Microcoleus sp. S13_C5 | reverse complement strand
TCCTTACTACGCTTGCTCAGAACTGGGTTCTGAGCCTCCATTGGCAATACCGCAACACAGTTGCGGTGAGCAGTTACAATAAATCTTCCAGGTGATTCGCGATCACTTCATTTTCTACTTGGGGACGATTTTTTTTCTTTGCATGATCTCGGTTAATTCTTTTTTTGCGAATCATAACAGGTTCAACTATGGCTCAACTGCTTGCCAGATATATGTTTCAGCGTATTTTACCTTTTTTATCTACCCCCTTGACAATTTGCACTTTTTCTTAACTTGTCACAAATGCACAGGATAGGGATTGGCGGGAGCGGTAAAAATCGAAAGTAACCACTGAATCATTGCTCTTTCCTCTTGTCTAGATTGAGGTGTAGATTTCTGGGTACAGGAACAGGAAGGGGAACGCAAGCTCGCATAGACAACTAAAGCAGTGAATAGCTTTTCTCTGTGAGCTTGCCTAGCTTGATGCTCCAGAACTAGGCGATCGTTATAAGCTTCAGCTAGTTCTCTGCAAGATTCGATTAGCCCCAAACTCCAGTAATCTGTTTCGATTCCTGTTTTTTTCCCGATAAACTCCCGCCACGCAAATCTAAAGGAGTCGATCGAACAGATTGAGTGATCGAACCAAAATTCGCTCGAACTTTAGCTGCTCTATTTTGAAGTTTGTCCACTACATTTGCGCCCAGGGCAATGCAAAAAGTATCAACTATTTGTTCGGATGCTGCCTCAGCAACATCAGTCATTGCTAAGCTGGCTTCTTGAGTGATCGATCGAATAGCAAGTACCATTCCATTGGTTTCTTCTTCACCGTCGCGGTGTTCACTATGGTCAACCGCAGTCTCGTCAATATCATCATTTTGAGCTTCCGCTGCGGTGCCTGTCCGTTTACCAGCTATTTGTAACAGTGCGTCTGCTGGGGGCATCATTTGTTCTCGTACCAGTCGGTAGTATTCAGTTACTTCGAGAGCATCAGCGTCTACAACCTGAGAGTTTTGCCAATCTCTCTGACCCAGAGCTTTTCGGACATTGGTGATGTCGCTAACTTTGCCCAGACCCAGTTGAGCTTTGAGTTCGATTCTTGAAATACTCATCTGTGTTGATTCCTATGTTTTGTAAGTAATTGCGGGTTTTGTCGATATCTCGATCGCAGTTCAAGAAGATTTCCTCTAGCTGAACCAGACACCATTTCGAGAAATCTGAGAATTTGCGACTATAAAGCGATCACTCAATTTCTGGGCATTCTTCCTCAAGCAGTGCCAATCTTCGTTTAAAAGTTGCTTCTGCCATTGGCTTATTCGTTTTGTTGGAAATCTTGCCCAGTTCTGCCCTTAACTCCGATCGCGTCCAGAAATTGCGCCTACCCGATTCTTCCGTAACTTGCGCTGTTATTGTCTTTCGGCGTTTCATGTCTTTGTATAAGCTACTTTAGGGATAGCTGAGGCTGTCTTTCAAGTAGCTCATCGGCACTCAAAAAAAATTATCGATCGTCCCGTCCGCTTCCTTTTTGGACTGCTGGCTCAGGGTTTTTAGCTTTGGGGTAAGTTTTCGTTGCGTCCCAGTAGCCATAATCCCGCCTGCTATTCCATACCTTCTCGGCTGCTTCTCCAGGCGTTTTGCCGAAGCCTTTCACGGTGCAGTTGGGGTTGAACGAACGTTCAACCACAATTAGATGCTGTTGCTGTAACATAATGCTGTCTCCTAGTGCCGTATGGCGGCATTGGTGGAAAGTCTGGTAAATGTGGTGACACACGTTTACCAGGCGTTTCTGCCCTCTAACATCCAAATGATGTTATGTCAAGAGAATTTAAAACATTAATCTAAGATTTGTTGCGCTCATAGAATATGCTAAAAAAATGAGCACAGAAAAGATTAAAGGAAAAAGTAGGGATTCTCGTGATCGACTTACATTTGATGTGGGCGGATTGCGCGATCGGCTTAGAGCTCAGGCGATCGAACCGAATCAGTCGCTAGCATCGATCGTCAGGATGGCGCTGATCGAATGGCTGGAAGAACGGGAAGCTGTCCAAGATAAAGAATCTGAAGAATCTGAAAAATCTGAAAAAAGCGATTAAATTGATATATTCGTTATTGAAAATACTTACAAAGTATACAGAGTAAGCATTACAAGTAAATAGGGTGAACAATCGCATTGTAGGGGTCAGCGGTTCGAGCCCGCTATTCTCCATAAAGAAAACCCGTTAATATCATGTCCGGTCGATCAACCATGATATAATCAGGAGGAACACCACCCCCATCAAATAAAGAATGCCAAAACGAA
>NZ_JAUBPR010000254.1:0-2280 GCF_036700845.1 Microcoleus sp. S13_C5 | reverse complement strand
AATAAATAGTCTAAATGAAAGCTCATTACTCTAACTGTATTGGTTGAGCTATTTTACACCATAAACTCAGGAGAGCCCACAATACTAGCCAAAATATCGAGCGATCGCCTTTTACCTTTTAACTACCGCCCACTGAGTTACCGGTGCAAGCGGTTTCCAACCCTGAAAAGAACCGATCGCCCCTACTCGCTGAATCCCAATTCTAATCAGTTCGCCGCCGTAAATATCGTGCCACTGCAACACTTTCAGTTCGCTCTCAACTGTCACCGCATTAACAACTAATCGGCCGCCTTCACCTAAAGCATTCCAGCAAGTTTCCAGCACAGATTCTGTGGTGACACCGCCGCCGATGAAAATAGCATTCGGTTGAGGTAAATTTGTCAGGGCTTCCGGCGCTTCTCCCGCCACGATTTCGAGTTCGGGAACGCCGAAAGTCGAGGCATTTTCAGCGATGTATTGCAATCGAGTCGGATGACGTTCGATCGCGATCGCCCTGCACCGAGGATGACTCCGCATCCATTCGATCGCGATCGAACCGCAGCCCGCCCCCACATCCCAAAGCAACTCTCCGGGAATCGGTGCTAACGTTGACAGAGTAACGGCTCTAACCTCCCGTTTGGTAAGTTGTCCGTCGTGGCGATAAGCAGCATCCGGCAAACCGGAGGTACGAGGGAAAATCACAGTTTCGCGATCGGCTGCAACTGCGATCGCGATCGTGTTCAAATCCGCCAAATCCGCTGCATTCCAGGCTGCTGCTACCCCCTCGATCCGCCGTTCCGATTCCCCTCCCATCCGCTCGAACACGGTCATCAAACTGCTGCCAAACCCCCGCTGCGTCAACAATTGTGCCACCTTTCCCGGCGTGTGTCTGTCAGCGCTCAACACCAGCAAGCGCGCCCCCGGATATAAAGCAAGGGCGATCGATGCGATCGGGCGATTTGTCAAACTGAAAGTCTCAACTTGGGCGATCGGCCAACCCAAACGGGCGCAAGCAAGACTAAAAGCCGATACCGCCGGAATCACAGTCATTTCCGAAATGGGAATCTGGCGCGACAGCGTGACGCCGATGCCGTGACACATCGGATCGCCGCTTGCGAGCACGCACACAGACTGTCCCCGGCGGCGGAGGATCTGGTCAACTGTTGTCTGCAAAGGCGATGCCCAAACCAATTTTTCGCGGGTGTCGTCGGTTGGTAGCATTGCTAGGTGACGGGCGCCACCAACAACGACTTGAGATTGAGAGAGGAGGGTAAAGGCGATCGGGCCGAGCCCCGAAAGTCCATCTTCGCCAATCCCCACCACCGAAAGCCATTTGTGCATTGCGCCCTTACTGCTAATTACTACTTATCGATTCTAAAGAATAATATCGGATTTCCATTGATAATTCTTTCTTCTACTTGTTTCATTCCGAGTCTTTCTGCGACTTTTTGCGACTCAATGTTTGGGCGATCGCAACTTGCGACAAGATAGTTAAAGCCAAGTTCATCAAAACCATAATCCAATATTTTGGTTGATGCTTCAGTAGCGTAACCTTTTTTAAGTGCTTTCGGCAGCAGTGCGTAAACTAACTGGGGCTGTGCTTCTTCAAAAAAATACCACAAACCAACAAATCCAATAGTTTCTCGATCGCTCTTAGTTTCGATAAACCACATACCGAATTGCTTTTGGGCAAACAGCTTTTTATTTTCGGCAAGCATTTCTTCAACCTTTTGTACCGACCAGATTTCGCCGTCGCACAGATATCTCCTCACATAGGCATCGATAAAAATTCTATGAAGCGTGTTGAGGTCGCTCTCCACAATCGGTTTCAAAACTAATCTCTCTGTTTCAAATATCATGGGGATTATTTATGCTGGATTAAAGGGCGATCCAACCTATCAATATTAGTCCAGGAGGCACGGGTGGTCAGAAACCGGGTTTTTTATGAAAAGACGCGTTGCAGCCCGTAGGTTCGGTAAAAAACCCGGTTTCTTTGATAGGAGTGCGATCGCAAACTGTTTATTTTTGTAGTTGCGGTGTCTTCGCCGGCAAGTCCATGCGTCCATGACTGTCTGAAAAATATTTTTCCCAAACAAAAAGCGCCCCTATTTCTAGGAGCGCTTTTTGTTTATCTAGGACTAAAACTTAGCCGTTGATAGAAGGAGCAACCAAAGCTACTGGAGTGACTTCACTAGCAGCCAAGTCGAGAGGGAAGTTGTGAGCGTTGCGCTCGTGCATTACTTCCATACCCAAGTTAGCGCGGTTGATGACATCAGCCCAAGTGTTGATAACGCGACCTTG
>NZ_JAUBPR010000103.1:0-23892 GCF_036700845.1 Microcoleus sp. S13_C5 | reverse complement strand
TTGCAATGTAACTTCATTAGCGATGTGTATGGACTTTTTGAAGGTGCCACGGCGCCAACAAACCGGGCAATATGAAGACGAACTTTACGAATATGCGATCGCCCAAGGTTACAGTCGCTGGGACCCCTACGATTTAGCAAAGATTGTTAGAGATTACGGCGCTCAAGATTTCTTTACCGAGAATGCAACTATTGATGACGTTCAAGATTGGCTAGCCAGCGGAAATCCCGCTGTCATCCACGGATACTTCACGTCTTTCGGTCACATTATAGTTGTCGCAGGCTACGACAGCGAGGGATTCTTCGTTCACGATCCCTATGGCGAGTGGTTCCGAAGTGGCTACGATACAAGTGTCAGCGGTGCTTACTTGCACTATACTTACCGCTTAATCCGCAGCCTCTGTATGCCTGACGGGAATTTTTGGGTTCATTTTATTTCAAATAATTGTTAAGAGTCATTAGTCATTAGTCATTAGTCATTAGCTAAGAGATAAGTTTCCTCTTGAATTATGCGGCGATTGAAATTGCTGCATAGAGTCAAAGCTTCGTCCGAGCAGAAGGGGACTAAAGAGTAAAATGGGTATTAAAACTTGATTGGTATTGGCCATTTTTTCTATCACTAATGACTGCTGACTAATGACTAATGATTCTGAATTTTCATACTCAAATCCAGCCAAGTCGATCGCGTAATCGGAGCACTGGTAGAAATATAGTCAACTCCGGTTTCCGCTACACTTCTAATTGTTTCTAAAGTAACATTGCCGGAAGCTTCAATTTTTACCCGATCACTCTTTTGGCGAATTATTGCCACAGCCTGCCGCATCAAATCAAAGGACATATTATCTAACATGATAATATCGGCTTTGTGCTGCAAAGCTGTCTCTACCTCAGCCAGAGTTTCGGTTTCGACTTCGATTGTCAGCGGATAGGGGATAGAATTGCGAATTAGGGCGATCGCCTCTGCAATTCCCCCAGCCGCAATGTGATTGTCTTTAATCATCACCGCGTCATCTAAGCCCATCCGGTGATTGCAAGCACCGCCGACTTGAGTTGCGTATTTTTCCAACAATCTCAACCCCGGCGTTGTCTTGCGGGTATCTACCAACTGCACGGGCAAATCGGCAATTTTGTCAACATATTTCTGAGTTAAAGTAGCGATGCCGCTCAAACGCATTGCCAAGTTTAATGCTACTCTTTCTCCGGTTAGCAGCGCATCGAAATTGCCGGAAATCTCGGCGATTACTTCTCCTTTTTCGCACAGTTTCCCTTCTGGTACTTGGGGGATAAAACTGAGGCTGCTGTCTAAAAGTTTAAATGTGCGATCGGCAATTGGCAATCCCGCAATGACTCCAGCTTCTTTGACAATCCATTTAGCTGTACCCTGGATGCTGTTTGCGGGAAATAAAGCCGATGTTGTGCGATCGCCCCTACCGATATCTTCTAGTAGCCAGTTGTGCAATAGGGAGTCTAAAACTATCCAAGGTGGTAATATTGCTGTCATGTTTTTCTCAGTTGTTATATCGAGGCAAAAATCACCCGGTGGTTGAAACCGCGTCTACACAAACGAAGTCCGCCTGCGCGGACTAAGAGATGCAAGGATTTAGGATGATATCTATTAGGAAGAATAGTCGATCGGGTAATTTTAGGCAAGTTGCAAAATAATCTGACCACGCGGATGTCCTTGTTGGCTTAATTACAGTTTGCTCAACAGGCGCAGTTTTGTAGTCAATCACCTGTTGACAAAGTTGGGTGTCACTGATTTAATAGAGTGAGTTTGCTTTGTCGCAAGGAAAATTGGTGCCAAAGAAACAAGCTCATCTGACTTATGAGCAAGCACAGGCTTTGGGGTGGGCCACTAGGGCTAAGGGTAAGTTTGCTAGTAAATTTGGAAGTAACGAACTTGATAAATGAGAGTTCGGATTTGATTATTTCGCCTAAAAACTGCATTCAAGCTACACATACTCAGTTATGACTCACCTAAATATTTCTCCTCTCAACCGTCGCTCTTTTCTTAGTTATGTTGCTTTAGGTACTTTGGGTTTATTGACAAAAGACTTGCTTGATCCAGCTAGCGCTAGGGCTGATAGCGAGGGATTAGGCAAAAATTTCTCTACCTTGGAGAACTATCATATTTTTGTTCCTTATACCACAGCCCGAGTAGGAGGAAAGCAAACTTTTACTTTGCGATCGGGAGAACCTTGCCAGGTGGAAATTCCCTCCAAAACCCAAGATAGCCAACAGATTACCATCAAAGGGCGCGGTCAAGACGGTAAAGATATTACTGTAGTTTTGCATACCTTATACGATCGACAACTCGGAATAAAAGAGGAAATTTATCAAGAAATTGACAAAAAGACGCAATTTGTCGAAGAAGCAAGCAAAGCGAAATGCAAATTTGTTTATGAGCAAGTTGAAGATGGTGAGTACATTGATGATCTGATCGCCTTGGATTTTCTGGATTATGTTATATATTCTTCCAAACTGGGCAGCCAAATTCAAGAGCGTTACCAAATCGCCAGTACCAATTCACGCCTGGTCGGAATTGGGCAAGCCATTGAATCGACATTGGCTCAATCTAAACTGACTGAGGCAGAGAAGAAACTAATCAGAGGAACTTTTGCATACGTCCGCGCCGGCGAACCTGTTCCTGACTTTAAAGCACTCACAGATATTGACTCAATCGTGGCAAGTTCGGCGCTGCCTTTAGAAATAAAACAGAGTTACTCTTTGTCCAGTGCCAATTCGAGAGGCTTAACAGTTGATTTTATTCTGGTCAAACAGATTAATGACAGCCAATTGAGTGCTGAACAAAAGCAAAATTACCAGTCAATATATCAGCAGGTGCGCGACGGCAAGACAGTAGAAGATTCAGCAACTTTGAACTCGCTAGACTCCTTCATTAACAAAGCCAAAATCCCAGAAAATGCTAAAGCTGTTTACTCAATAGCAAGGAAACAAAATTTAGAGAATCAAGTTGCTTCTGGTGAAAAAGCCGATGCTTTTGTCCAAACTGCTCAAGCATTCACAGACCAACTGACGGATGCCAAAGACAAAGGAGCAGCAATTGTTCCACAAGCTACAAGAGTGTTGAGTACACTTGGAGCAGAAACAGCAACGGGTGTTAGTATTAGCAGTTTATCTGGGGCGGCTGCAACCAATGCGACTTTAGCTGTTTTAGGTGGTGGTTCTGTCGCGGCTGGTGGTTTAGGAATGCTGGGTGGTTTAGCAGTAGCAACAGGAGGAGCCGCGCTAATTGGAGCTGCAGGGCTGCTGTCTATTGCGTTAGTCTCGGAAATGGACAGGGAAGACCAAAAAAATCTGGGAATTGCAATTGGTACAGGAACAGTCGCCGGTACTGCAACTATTTTAGCTGCTTGGACTGCTGCGAGTGCTTTGGGAGCTGCAGGTACATTGTCCGGTGCTGCTGCTATCACTGCTACCATCTCGACTATTGGTGGACTCAGTATAATGACTGGCGGCGCTGCTCTTGTTGCATCAGGTACAGCATTTTTAATTTGGTCATTACTCAAAGGTGGAAAGAGTCGCGATTCATCCGTGCTGCACCAGTTAGAAACTCGAACCTACACCTATACTGAAAATATCATTGCGGATGATTTCGGAGAATTTTTACAAAAGAATGTAATTCCAACAAATGGTATTAAAGATGGATTTTCTGCTCCTAATATTCCATTAGATAAACTATCCAAAGCGCTGTCTTCATGGCTATCTCTTGACTCGGGAGAAAAAGTAATCGCTTTGATAGACAACAGTGTTTTTAAGGATGCAAAAGAGGGGGTTGTATTTACAAACGCAAAAATGGCTTGGAAAATAATTCTTTCAGATGCCCATGCCATTAACTATGACAACTTAGCAAAATTTGTCAAGACAGAAAGCCAATTAAATTCACTGCTATCTGACGCGAAGCAGAAACAGGAGTTGTCTAAGTTGAAAAAGGTAGTAGATATTTTGTCAGACGAGAAATACTCTACCAATTTATCTAAGTTGCAAGAGTTAGTAACTATAGTGGGGAGTGACAAAAACTTATCGGATCTGGTTTCTAATGAGAAGTATAAAAACAAGTTGCCAAAATTAAAAAATGCAGTAGCTATTTTATCAGACGAGAAGTACAGTCAGAACTTGTCTAAGTTGAAAGATGTTGTAGATGTCTTATCTAATGAACCTGATTTAGGAAAATTTTTCTCGTCGCAATTGGTGTCACAACTATCTGACAAGAACTATACCAATGACTTGTCTAGGTTAAAAGAGGTAGTAGATAGGTTTCAAAACGAATCTGACAAGGACAATTTCACTAAATTGCTTCGACAAATTGGTCAAAAATATAGCACAGTTTAGGCAGTAACTTTGGCCCGCGATTCTGGCTATGAGGAAGGCGGAAGGCGATCGCACTACTAGGGCGATCGCCAGTGATTGCACAGGTGATAATTACGGGTTGCTTAGACATATTGTTTAACGTTACCCCATCTGAACTCTGCAACGGTACTGCCAACTATACCATTAGGTTAGTGACACGGGGAATAAAGAATGCTAGTGTCGATCGCCCTTCCACAACTGATAATTCTTCTACGGAGGGAAGAAGTTATATCGCACTTCCTGGTAAAAACCCTCGATCGAAAAAACCACTTAATATAAAACAACTCCCGACACTCGGTACTGGCTGTTCATTCTTTGACAACATCCATTAACTCTTCAATCAGAACATCGAGGGCGCAAGCTATTTTTTGAATTGATGTGATATCAACCGTTGCTAGTTTTTCCGAACGAGCATAGTGCCTGACTGTGCTGTACGGAACCTCCGATCGATCGGCAACATCCTTTAGCGTCCATCCTTTTTCGTCAGCCAACTCTCGGATTCGGAACCTAACTAACCCCATTCTACTTGACAAACGATAAGTATCTATGTTTTTAATTCAAACACAATTGTCGATCGACAGTTAAACAGTATTTTCTATAGTGCGGATCTGTCAGAAATTCGATCGCACTTAAAGATATTTGATGAATTCGCACCCTACGGTACTCGATCAACTTTCTAGAAAAACCACTCAATATAAAACAACTGCCGACAGCCAAAACCGTCAACAGTTATTTTACATATTCAATGCGGATGGCGAGACTCGAACTCGCAAGGACATATTGCCACACGCACCTCAAGCGTGCGCGTATACCAATTCCGCCACATCCGCTCTTTCTAGCAATCTCCGGGATTTTTGCGTTACGAGTTAAAGATTCACAGGTTGAGGTTCCTGACATTTAACTTGTGACTTGCCCTTTGAGACCGCCGATTTACAATCATAGCACCACTACCAGCAAAATGTAAAATAAATTTTTGTGAACAATTTCTGGAAAACGATTATCCAGAACATACCGAAAGGCATTATTGTACAGAATATTGAGTGAATTAAGCAGCGAAGATGGGGTTCTCGAAAATTTTAATCGCTAATCGGGGAGAAATAGCTCTCCGCATATTGCGGACCTGCGAGGAAATGGGGATTGCCACGGTCGCCGTACACTCCACCGTAGATAAACACGCCTTGCACGTTCAGTTGGCAGACGAAGCCGTTTGCATCGGCCCCCCCACCAGCAGCAAAAGCTATTTAAACATCCCCAACATCATCGCGGCTGCCCTGACGCGCAACGCAGCAGCCATTCACCCCGGTTACGGCTTCCTCGCCGAAAACGCCCGATTTGCCGAAATCTGCGCCGACCATCAAATTACCTTCATCGGCCCTTCTCCTGCCGCGATGCGGGCGATGGGCGACAAATCCACCGCTAAAGAAACGATGCAGCGAGTGAAAGTCCCCACAGTTCCCGGTAGCGAGGGATTGCTGGCGGACGATCGCGAAGCTTTGTCGATCGCCCGCGACATCGGCTATCCTGTGATGATCAAAGCCACAGCCGGCGGTGGTGGTCGGGGGATGAGGCTAGTGAGAGAAGCATCCGAACTCCCCAAACTATTCTCCGCAGCCCAAGGCGAAGCCGACGCAGCCTTCGGCAACCCCGGACTTTACCTCGAAAAATTCATCGAAAGACCCCGCCACATCGAAATCCAAATCCTCGCCGACAACTACGGTAACGTCATCCACCTCGGCGAGAGAGATTGTTCGATTCAGCGCCGACACCAGAAACTCCTCGAAGAAGCCCCCAGCCCAGCCCTCACCCAGAAACTGCGAGATCAAATGGGTCACGCCGCCGTCGCGGCCGCCAAATCCATCAACTACACAGGTGCCGGCACTGTCGAATTTTTGCTTGACAAATCGGGCAAGTTCTACTTCATGGAAATGAACACTCGCATCCAAGTAGAACATCCCGTCACCGAGATGATTACAGGCCTCGACTTGATAGCCGAACAAATTCGCATCGCCCAGGGAGAAAAACTGCAAATCAAGCAAAACCAAGTAATTCTCAACGGCCACGCCATCGAGTGCCGCATCAACGCCGAAGACCCCGATCGCAACTTCCGCCCTCACCCCGGCATAATCAGCGGTTATTTGCCTCCCGGTGGCCCCGGCGTGCGGATGGACTCTCACGTTTACACCGATTACGAAATACCCGCTTACTACGATTCTTTAATCGGTAAAATAATTGTATGGGGGCGCGATCGACCGACCGCCATCTGCAGGATGAAAAGGGCATTGCGGGAGTGCGCCATTACCGGCGTTCCTACCACCCTGGGCTTTCACCAAAAAATCCTAGATTCCCCCGAGTTTCTCAGCGGCGAAGTTTACACCAATTTCGTCGAACAGTTCTTGAACCAAAACAGTCATTAGTCAGTTGGCAGTTGGCAGTTGGCAGTCAACCGCCAACAGTCAACTTCTACATCATCATCGTCAGTAGCCCTTGCTGACCGAGAATCATTTCTCGCAGCAAGCTACAGATACCCACCCAAATAATCGGCGTAATGTCCACCCCGCCGATCGGCGGTACAATCTTTCTAGTTACGGCTAAAAAAGGTTCCGTCGGCCAAGCAATCAGACTCAACGGCAACTTGCTCAGGTTCACCTCGGGATACCAAGTCAGGACGATCCGAAAAATAAACAGCAAGGTCATCACGACTAGGACAGAGCCCAGAATCCAACTTGCAACGGTAATACCAGTCATGGGTCTTATCTCGAAATTTTAAGTTTTGTTAAGTCTGCTATTCATAATTTTAACCGTTTCACAGGTGCGATCGAAAGTATAAAATTAATAAAAATCAAATTGTTGTAACAAAGGCTTTGAATCTATGACTCCTTCTCTCGCGAACTTTTTGTACAGCCTGCTGGTGGGCGTGGTGGTTGTAGTGCTTCCAGCAACGATCGGCCTGATATTCATCAGCCAAAAAGACAAAATCAAGCGCACCTAAAAAGTCAGCGGGTTTCTAAGTCCGGCGCTGCAAGTCAATTGTGGGCTACAAGTCGGGCATTTCCCCGATCCGAGAAACCTCGGCTGCCAGCAACTGTCAAGGGAAAACCTTCAGTTGACTGCCAAGCTGAGGTTTTTTCCCGTTAAACTCATTATTATACTCACTTCCCAAGCTGAAACCCTGACCGGACGCTGCCCCAGAAAGCACAGTCGGGCTGACAGACTTAATGATAGATGTAAAATCTAACTCGCTAACATAGGAAAGACATAGGAGATAGGCTAATGGTCAATTTAGGATTGAACTGGAGCAGCCTGTTAGGGATTATCCTAGCAGTAGCAGGGGCAGGACTGTATTTTCTGCGATCGTGGCGTCCCAAACTAGCCCGAGACCACGATATTTTTTTTGCAGCAGTCGGCTTGCTGTGCGGCGGTATTCTGTTATTTCAAGGATGGCGGCTTGACCCGATTCTGGCATTCGGTCAATTTCTGCTCAGCGGTACCGCCATATTTTTTGCAACAGAAAGCATCAAGCTGCGAGGAGCGACCACAGCCCAAGCCAAAACTCGCGCCCAATACGTAGATGAAGAGCGACCGGTCAGCAACGCTTACGGTTACGACGGCTACGATGCCGAAATGGAGCAGCTAGAACCAGAGGAAGACTATCCGCAGCGTCCCCGGATTAGAGGCAGCCAAGACTACCGTTCCTCCCGGGAAGCCTACGACGACGAGCCCCGCCGCCGTCCCTCGAATCGCAACGGCAGCGTTAACACCTCCAAGCCCGATTCGCCCGATCGATCGTCGCGCAAACGTCCCTCTCGCCCAGAAGCCCCGCCTGCCCAAGAGCCTGACAACTGGGACGTTTCAGACAACCCCGAAGAAAGACCGACCCGCAGCCGCAGCAGTCGCCCCCCTGCTTCGGAAAATCGCAGTTCCGATACGCCGCCGAGAACCAAAAAACCCCGTCCTACGGAATCATCGAGGTCTCGCCCCAGCAACCGCGACGTGGAAGCACCGCCGTCAGACTACGTGGAATATCGACCTGTAGAATACCCGGAAGACCAACCGGATAATTCCCCCAGTTTCGACAAATAGGCAAACACTAAGTAGATGGGTGAAACTAAACTTTTCTCGTACCCGCAGGCAAAAAAATAAGTTGCGTTTATTGATGCCCATCTACTTATTCTCAGATATTAAAGTGATTAAAAAAACTGTAAATTGCGAGTGTGAAACCGCAGACAAACGCAGATATACACAAATAAAAGCTAATTATTTTGTAAAAAAAGATTTTAACCTACCGAACTACTGGAACTAATCTACAGCATAATAATCTAAAAATAAAATCCCAAATATCAAATCTGCAAGATGCCATTACTCGAAATAGGAGATCCGGCTCCCTGGTTTTCCATTCCTTCTACAAATAACCCCTTATTTCATTTCCAGACTGTTGGTGGCCGCCGAGTCGTCCTGTTTTTCTTTGCCAGCGCCGCTTTTGAACAAATCCAAGTTATCCTCAAAAGCTTTCAAGAGCTTTCAGAAGAATTCCAAAGCTTGCAAGTACCGCTGTTAGGAGTGAGCGTTGACCCAGCAGACAAAGAACAAAACAGACCGACAACAATTGCTCCGTCATTCATCTTTTTCTGGGACTTGGATAAAAAAGTCAGCCAGCAGTACGGTGTTTCCCGAGATGTCCAAGAAAATGGAGTTGCCGGAGTTCACTATGCACCACAAACTTTTGTTCTCAACGAAAACCTTCAGGTAATTAATATTTTGCCCATGGGCGAACCGCACCAACACGCCCAGCAAGTATTAGATTTTATTAAAACTTTGCCCCCAATTGAGGAAGCCCGAGCGGCCACTCGCCACGCTCCGGTGTTGGTAATTCCTAACGTTTTGGACAAAGCCTCTTGCCGAAGTTTAATCGATATGTACAAAACTCACGGTGGCAGTCCCTCGGGCTTTATGAGGCAAATAGGCGGGAAAACAGTTGGTCTGCACGACGACACTTTTAAGAAGCGCCGAGATTTCTTTATTCAAGACGAGGATTTCCAGCGACAATTGAATACGATTATTTTGCGCCGGGTGCGGCCGGAAGTAGAAAAAGCTTTTCAGTTTACAATCACTAGGTTTGAACGCTATTTGATAGGTTGTTACGATGCTGACAGCGGCGGTTATTTTCGACCGCACCGCGACAACACTAGCAAAGCTACGCTGCACCGCAGGTTTGCGATGACGCTAAACTTGAATGTGGGAGAGTACACGGGGGGATTTTTACGGTTTCCAGAGTACGCGCCGCACGGTTATAAAGGGGATTCTGGCACGGCGATTATTTTTTCGTGTTCTTTGCTGCATGAAGCGACGCCGGTGATTAGTGGCCAGCGTTTTGCTTTGCTGTCTTTTTTCTACGGCAATGAGGATGCTGCGCTACGACAAGCTAATTTTAAGTATTTAGCTGCTGATTCAGATTCCCGAATTGGAGAACCGGCGTGAGGAAGGTCACTACCGTGGTGCAAGTCCTAAAATAATTACAGAAGGTAGTTAGCGGTTAGCCACAAAACCTAATTCCTAGCTACCGATCGCTAAATACTAATCGATCGCCATGAATTTCAAACTTCTAAGTTTAGCAGTATCGGGAATTTTAACGGTTGGGGTTGCAACCAGCGCTACTGCAGTTGTTACGACATCCCCTGTGCGGCAATCAACAGATTTAACGGAATTTAACTCGGTGCATTCCCAGGGTGCGATCGCCCAAACTGTCGAAGAACAAACCAATATTCGAGTCTACGAAAAGGCTAGTCCGGCGGTTGTTACCGTCGATACAGACAAATCTAACGGCAGTGGCACAATTATCAGCCCCGACGGCATGGTGTTAACGAACGCCCACGTTGTTTCGGCAGGCGGTAGCGTCAATATCATTTTGTCAGACGGCAGAAAACTTGTCGCCGATGTCATCGGATTCGGTGAAGAAGGTCTAGACTTAGCCGTGGTTAAGATTCGCGGTCAAAATAATTTGCCCACCATTCCTTTAGCCCGTCCCGGTTCGGTGAAAGTCGGGCAACAAGCATTTGCGATCGGCAATCCCTTCGGTCAATTTCAAGGTACTTTTACAGTCGGAATCGTCAGTCGCATCGACCAGCAGCGGGGCTTAATTCAAACCGACGCAGCCATCAATCCCGGCAATTCAGGAGGTCCACTGCTCAACAGTTCAGGAGAATTAATCGGCGTCAATACTTCTATTTTTACTCGTGGTCGGGGTGGAGGTAATATCGGTATCGGTTTTGCAATTTCCGCAGACAAATTACCCGCTTTCCTAACAGCGGTGCGAGAAGGGCGGGCTCCCCGCGTGGCTCAAGCCCGATCGCCCTTTGGCAACAAATCACCTCAAAAAGTTCCGTTAAACGGGCCCGCCGTCAGCGGCCTCCTCACCGACAAGTCTAGCGTTCTACCCACCGACAACAGCTTTTTTGACCTCTACTCCTTTGAAGGAAAAGCAGGCCAGCAGATCACAATAGAAATGAAAAGTCAAGAAATTGACCCTTATTTAATTTTGCTCGGGCCCAACCAGCGCGAAATCGCGCAAGACGATGACGGGGCAGGCAGTAAAGATGCCAGAATTACAGTCAGGCTGCCAGCAGACGGGACTTACACGTTAGTGGCAAATTCCTACCAAGCTAGGCAGTCAGGGGCTTATACGTTAGAACTGAAAGCGAGTGCTCCTACCGCGCCTTCTCGGGCGATTTTGCAAGAAGAAGGCGCTTTAGTCGCAGGCGGCCCAGTATTGCCGTCTGACAACAGTCTGTATCGCGAGTATACTTTTGAAGGTCGATCGGGTCAGTCTGTAACCATTTCCCTCGAAAGTACAGATTTCGATCCCTATGTGGCTATCTTTGGTCCTGACGGCCGATTAGTGGCAGAAAATGACGATGAGAGCGATTCGACTAAAAATGCGTTTCTGAGCGTTACTTTGCCCGCTACGGGTCGCTATCGCGTAATTGTCAATGCTTACGATGCTTCGGGCCGGGGTCGTTACACTCTAACTGTCCGGTGAAAATGGGTAACAAGGTAATTGGTAATCGGGAATTGGTAATTAGTCGAATTATTCTGCTTCCTGCTTCCTGCTTCCGTCCATCCATTAAATCTTGTACAGTGCTCGTTGCCGAACTTCCTTCTTCCATCCGTTAAATCTTGTACAGTGCTCGTTGCCGAACTTCCTTCTTCCATCCGTTAAATCCGCCCTTGCGAATCTGTTGCCGAACTTCCTTCTTCGTTGCAAACCGAGGTAATTCATGCGTCAAGTTAGATTTTGGGCGATCGCGCCAATTGCTCTACTAGCTACTTTTTCTGGCAAGCCGACTGTCTCCCTGCCAGTTTCAAATTTAGGTGGAGTTGCTAACAGTAGTTCCACCCTCCTTTCAGCAGAATTTCCTCAAAATTTAACTGATGCAAAGCCTGCTGACAAGGCTGTTTTAGCTCAAGCAAGCCCCAAGCCATCGCCATCACCACAGAGTTCGCCAACTCAGAACCCAACTGTAGAACCTCGGTCGAGTCCTGATGCGGGTTCATCTAAAGTCATTTTAGAGCAAAACGGAGAACTCAGCCCTGCTAAGTCTTCTGTACTGCCCTCGGACAGCAGTTTGTACGACGAGTATACCTTTGAAGGCACTCAGGGCCAGAAAGTGATTATTACCCTAGAAAGTACCGAGTTTGATACTTATCTCGCTATTTTCAACTCTAAGGGCGAGCTACTTGCAGAAAATGATGATGCAACGCAGCAAAATTCCAATTCTGAACTTACTCTTACCTTGTCTGCGAATGGTCGCTATCGCGTCATTGTCAATGCTTACGATCCGCCTCCAAAAGGTAGAGGCAAGTACAGTTTGACCGTCCGTGAAACAACTGGAAATTAGTTTGAGCGAAACTTCCGAGTTAGGGCACGGCATTGCCGTGTCCCTATAATTCAAGGACGATCGCACTACAAGCAACTGCGATCGACTTTGGTAAATTCATATGTTTCTATGTAACTATAAGTTTCATAATCTTAGATATCTGAAATTTAAAAGTACCTTAAATCATGCAAATTACGATCGACATTCCCGACAATCTACCTCTGACTGAAGCCGATGTGCGACTCGAACTCGCGATCGTACTTTATCAGCAACACAGCCTCCGTCTCGATCGAGCAGCTCAACTCGCTGCAATTGCTGTGGACGACTTCTACCAACTATTAATCGACCGCAATATCGTCACCCCGCCTGCCGATCCCGATGACGAACCCGCCGAACTCATCCTCGCCAGCCTCCGTACATCCCTCCAGCAAATTAAAAAAGGCAAATTACACCCTATTTCCGAACTGTGGGATGACATTGATGAATGACGGCACACCCCACATCCAGCTTGTCTTTTCCGATGAGTTCAAAACACGACTTCGCACCCTCATTAAACGCTACCGCAGCATCCGCACCGACCTACAACCCCTACTTGATGAACTCCTGTCTGGTAACTTCATCGGCGACCAAATCCCCGGCACTGGCTACACCGTATTCAAAGTCCGCCTCAAAAACAGCGACATCCAAAAGGGCAAAAGTGGTGGCTACCGAGTGATCTATCAACTCAGGGGCGATACCTACATCTTACTCGTCGTTATCTACTCCAAGTCAGACCAAGATGACATCCCAGCTAATCAAATTCGAGACATTATCGATCGCCTTTGAAAAAACAACCAAATTCATAATAATGCTAGGACGATCGCACTACAAGCAACTATTATCCACTTTGGTAAATTCATATGTTTGTATGCCACTATAAATGTTATAATCTTGTACGTGCAATTTGATAAACTGTATTTTAAATAACTCTTCAAAATCAAAAGGAAGCTGAAATATAGATAATTTTTCAGCTTCCCTTTTTAATTAATTTTGATTAATTTAACGCAGACCCAGCCAGGTGAAAAAATCCTGACGGGTGAAGAATTCTAGCAGCAAAAGTCCCACGAATCCCACCATCGCAAATCTTCCGTTGATTTGTTCGGCGTAGGCATTCCACCCAAAGGCTGGCTCTGGTTTTGGGGTATTTGGGGTTGTCGGTTTTGGGGATGGAGGAGTTTGAGCAGTCATTTAAAAGTTTTAAGTTTCGAGTTTTGAGTGATGATTTTGGGGAAGCTTTACGATCGCACAACTTGTAATTTACCAGGAAAATGACAGCCGATCGCTAATCTGCTGACTTTTCTAAACTTTGAACCGATTCGATCAGATTTCGCACGGTTTCGGTACCTTCTGAAGGCTCAAAAAACAGCGGGAACTTGCCACGAGCGATCATTCTCAAACCCAAGGGGCCCAGACTCAGCAAACCTTTAACGTCGCGGAAGTAGTTTCCTACTACTTCGATGCCAAATTTGCGCTCATCTATCCAGCCGCCTTCTTTGACGAGATCGATTAAAACTTTGCGGTGGCGGATCGATCGACTCGCTTGGTCGTCTTTGCGATCGAGAATCTCTTGTTTAATCTTACCAATTTGATCCATCGGCGCCACTTCCATCGGGCAAACCGAGTTGCAGTAGTAACAGCGGGTGCATCCCCAGACGCCTGCGGTGCCTTCGTTGTATTTTTCCAGTCGATTTTCGGTTTCGCTGTCGCGGGAGTCGGCGATCGTGCGGTAAGCTTTGGCGAGGGCGTGGGGGCCGACAAATTCCGGGTTGACTTCGCGGGCGTTGCACTCAGAATAGCACGCACCGCAGAGGATGCAGTTGCCGGTTTGGTCGAGTTTCGATCGCTCTTCTGGAGTTTGCAGAAATTCGCGTTCTGGAATTGCTCGCGAGGCGGTGCTGACATAGGGTTCAACTGCTTCTAGGTTGTCCCAAAAACTGGTCATGTCAACAACCAAATCTTTAATGACCGGCATATTTCCCATTGGGGCTACCGTGATTTCTGGGATGAAATCGGTAGGCATTTCTGCTGAGCTGGAATCAGCTATTTTTTCCAGTCTTGCGAGTTCGCTGGCCACATTTTCTTTGCAAGCTAATGCCGATCGACCATTAATTCGCATAGAACAACTGCCGCAAATTGTATTGCGGCAATTTTTGCGAAAAGCTAAAGTGCCGTCGTGTTCCCACTTAATATTGTTGAGGCAGTCTAGAATGGTATTGCTCTCTTCCACATCTACGGTGTAAGTGTGAACCCGGGGAGCCTCGTTTTGATTTTGGCGGACTACCTTAAAGCGGACTTTCATATTTTGAGTAAGGAATTTAGTGTCTATTGTAAGCTAATTTTTTGGACTTTCTAGAAAGCTATTATTTTTTTGACAACTACCTAAAGTAATAGATTTAAAAATTTTTATTATTGTTTGATAAACATCAATAATTCTCAAGTTATAAATCCTAAATTGCCACTTTTTTAAGCGGATTTGTGAGCTATTAATTGGAGATAAAAGTAATTAATCGCTGCAATTTCGCTAGTTCGGAGGTGCGTGATGTCCAGCTTGTTTGTATTAACTTTCATGTTTTCAACGCCGGCTTTTTGTCTGGGTCTGCTAAATCCTCAATGGGTGGGACTGGGAACTCGCAAGCGATCGGCTGCCTTGTACGGCGGCTTGATGGCAGTTTCGTTCGTTTTGCTTGGGGTTACAGCACCTAAGCCGCCACAACCAGTGTCATCGGGGCTGCTGGCCTCAACTGAATGGCCAGAATTTAGGGTAAGCGCACCTTTGCGCTGAAGGTAGCTGGGTATGCATCTGACTTTTTTGGCAGCATTACAAGAAATTTTACCAGGACTTACGCCCGGTTGGGGCGAGAAACTTAATTTTTTAAGAAAAATACTTGGTTCTACTCATTTACTGCAATTAAAAAACCCGGTTTCTCGGCGTCGGAGTGCGATCGCGAACTGTAGGAAAAAATCGTGGGTTTAGCAAGGAGAAATACACTCAGAAACCCGGTTGCACCAGGGTATCGTGTCCAACGTTCTAGTTTACTTCGTAAATCATAGGGATTTGTGAGTTGGCCTGCAGATAAATAAGCAAGTTAACTTCTCAGGACTTACGCACAGAAATTAAATAAATCGGGTTGTTTAAACACATATCCTTCGTGCTTCACTTCTGATTTTGGTAAAAGAAACCCGATTTCTGCGTCCTGGATTACTTCTATTTTTTACGTAAAAGTGGCGATGTTTAATTTTTTCGTCTTAAGCTTTCTATTGTCGATACCTGCCTTATTTCTGGGTATTGTCAATCCGAAATGGGTGGGCGCACCAACCCGCAAGCGATCGATCGCGATGTACGGCGGGTTGATGGTGGCTTCGTTTGTGCTTGTTGGCGTCACCGCACCCCCTCCGTCTCAGGAAGTTTCGGTGGCGCCTCCGGCCCCAACCGCTCCGCTAGTATCCTCTCAAACCGTTAAGCCGTCACTGCTTTCGGCAGTGCCGACACCCAAGCCGGAGACGGTGAAAACGCCGGCACCAACACCGAAACCTGCAATTTCTGCTTCCGCACCTGCACTTGCCAAACCAGAGCCCGATCGCAAATTGCCATCTTCAGTCAAATCTGTTGAACGAACCGCAGAGATTGTTCTTGATGCACAGCAGCCAAAGGAAGATACCAAAAAAGTTATTTATGAGTCTTCTCAACCGAAGGCTAAAAGTGCCGATTTTCCGAGTTGCGTTAACTCGGATTGCAACTGTTCTGACTTTGCGACTCAAGCCGAAGCGCAGCGAGTGTTAGAGGCATATCCGGGCGATCCGTTTAAGCTCGATCGAGATAAAGACTCGATCGCTTGCGAAACACTGCCTTAGATTTGATCTGCCAACAGCCTCGGTTAATGATGAAAGCTTTTTTCGGTGATTGTACGAATTGAAGAACGCAAATTGATCGGCTAAAATTGTGTAATTGTTGAGCTTGCGGTGCGGGTGCAGCTATGACTTATAGCTTGAGAATTGTCGATTTGCCAACGAGTGAACGGCCACGGGAACGGTTGATGGCGGGTGGCCCGAAAAGTTTGGCGACTGCGGAATTGATTGCGATTCTCCTGGGTACTGGTCAGGGACAAGGCAAACTTTCGGCCGTCGGGCTCGGACAGTATATTTTAAATCAGTTGAGTTTGCACCAGCGCGATCCTCTGGCTGTGCTACGCACTATTAGCGTTCAGGAGTTGACGCAAATTCACGGGATTGGCCCTGCTAAGGCGACTTCGATTTTGGCTGCGGTGGAGTTGGGGAAGCGGGTATTTCAGTCGCGGCCGCCGGAAATGGCTGTGGTTGACTCTCCCCAAGCGGCGGCGGATGCCCTGAGTCAGGATTTGATGTGGCAGTCTCAGGAACGTTTTGCTGTGGTGCTGCTGGATGTGAAAAATCGGCTGCTGGGTACTCAGATAATTACGATCGGCACAGCAACGGAAACTTTGGCTCACCCACGGGATATTTTTCGCGAGGTGATCCGCCAGGGGGCGACGCGGGCGATTATCTCGCACAATCACCCCTCGGGAATTGTGGAACCAAGCCCGGAGGATATTGCTTTGACGCGACAGTTGCTTGCGGGAGCGCAGTTTTTGTCGATTCCGCTACTGGATCACTTGATTTTGGGGAATGGCGATTTTCGTAGCTTGCGGCAGACGACGACGCTTTGGGACGAGTATCCCCAGGGCGATTGAACTCTTATACTTAACTAATTTAATTACTATCATTAGTTATTTGTATCTTTGGGCTCTCCGACGGCTGAATCAGCCCTGACAGCAGGGAAATTTTCCGGCTGGAGTCCCCCGCGAGAGCCTGTTTTGGCTGAATGTCGCTGCTGATACTTCGTTTCGACCACAACTCGGTTAATCTAGTATAGGTACGCTCAAGAGGTCGCTAATCCGATTTTTTTTGAGCATACTAAACGTATACTGAACCAGCACCTAAATACCCACTTATTAAGAAATTATTAAATGGGATGTAAAATACACGGTGTGGTGATAGGAGGAGAACTGTGTTTCTGAGACTTGCAGAACAACACCGTAAATTCGTTCAAGATTTGGTAATGAACCTCCAAGCTTTAGCGATCGTGCTAGAGCATCGGGGTTATCTGGCATCCTGCTACACTTGCGGGGGTCAGATGAACAGTGCCTCATTTATGGTCAGTTTGACGGACAACCATCTGATTCGATTTTTAGTGTCAGATTACGGTATCACTTGGACTGAGATGCGGGATGACCGCGAACTCATGAAACTAGAAGGTGCAGAAGCTATTAGTCAGTTACAAGAACTGGCAAATCTCGTAAAGTATCAAATCCAACCCTCGGAAGCTACTTTAGCGACGGCGCAGTGATTTTAGCGATTGCACGGTTCCGAGGAAGGCGACGCAAGAAAGTCAGTGCTTGTCTGCTAAAACCGAATCCCCAGCGAGTTAGTTGGGAGGGTTCATTTAGGTGTCCAGCGAGGGCTGCTCAACAGACAAGGGTGCTATCAGGGTGCTTTGAGACTGTTTAGCGCTAAGTCGATCGAAGTGAGCCTGGGCAGAGGGCATACTTTATGCCAGAAGTCTCAAACTTGGAACCTCTAGTTTTTTTTCAGCAGTTGATTCTCCCTTGAGAGTAGCTCGCAAAATGTAGAAGTGTGACTGCTCGTCGGCTGCGATGTTAAATTTCCCCTTGGGCATTCAAAAGTCAAGGAATTGAAATTAACTTTGAGCAGGCAGGTAAAATTTAACATTCAGAGTGAGGATGAGGCTGTGAAGATTGGGCGAAAGGCAGCCCCGGGGTGTGACGTGCGGGCGAATTACATTTATTTTGGCTTTTCGATTTAGCTGATAAAGCTAACCATTAACTTGAAACAGCATCATTGCTGTAAAAATCTCACAGCCGGCTTTAGCCGGCTAAGTTTTGCGTATATCTAGGCTTCTGGCCAATGTTTGGCTGTTAGGCTAAACGGCTCTTTGAAGTGCGCGATCGCACTTGCTCAACTAATTTTATAATACTTTAATAATTAGTCCTAAAATATTTATCGCCAAGTTTGGAGTCAGCATCAAATGGTAAATTTAAGCGAACTACTAGAACCCATCGCCAGTCAATTTCGCAGTCTGGGAATTCCCGAACCAATTACCCATTGGGGCCACCCTGTAATGATGGGGATCGTGGTAGTGGCGATGGGCAGTTTTGTCGGGTATACGGGATGGCAGGGACGTTTGGCCACCGATAAAGATGTCGCACTCAAAAGTCGCTCGGATCACCGCAAGCTTGCACCGTGGATGTTTCTGTTTCTAGCTTTGGGCTATACAGGCGGCTTGCTGTCGCTGGTGATGCAGCACCAGCCAGTCATGGAAAGTCCGCATTTTTGGACAGGTTCGGCAGTGCTGGTTTTGCTGGCTGTTGGCAGCTTGATTTCGCTAACGGGTTTTGGGGGCAATAAGCTAGCACTGCGCGCGGTTCACGCTTATTTAGGCACGACGGCCCTTGCACTTATGGTGCTGCACGCGGCTTTCGGTTTAAAATTGGGGCTGTCTATTTAGAAGAGGAAGAGGAAGGGGAAGGGGAAGGGAAAGAGTGTAAGGAAAGAATTTTTGCCATAAATTACGCACGGGTAGCCAGAAACCGGGTTTTTTACTCAAGTTCACGGCGTTTAGCCCTTTACCCCGGTTGAAAAACCCGGTTTCTTTGGTAAGGAGTGCATAAGTCCCGCATAGGTTTCCCTGAAATATTCCCCCTCTAAATTGCTAATTAATGAATCAAGCAACGGGTGTCATCTTCTGTCTTGCCTACATTTTGGGATTGATTTCTACAGCGTTTCCTTGGGGTAGATACGCGATACTTGCTTTGGGAATAGCGGTAGCGATTGCCCTGCCGAAATTGTTGCGAAAATATACTAAAAATTCTGTCAAAGTCACCAAGAAAAGACGCAGCAGACAAAAAGAAAATGCTCTTGAAGAACCCTTAGATGCGAGGGAAGAGTTGAGTTTGTTGGAGATGCTGCCGAGAGCGAAATGGGTGTGGGCAGTTGCGGGTTTGCTGGCATTTCTAGCTAGCGTTTATTTTGCAGTTCGATCGCCCCAACCGGCAATAGATGACATCAGCAAACTGATTCCGGCTGGCGGGAACACTCAAGAAGTGGCAGTGACAGTTCGCGGTAGAGTTGTTAGTACGCCTCGATTGACTCGATCGGGCCGATCGCAATTTTGGCTAGAAACAGATTTAGTTAGCGAAATCAACGGCGGCGAGGGAGGAGCAGTTGTAAACCGCCCAGTATCGGGCAAACTCTACGTTACAGTGCCCCTGCTGCAAACAACGGGTTTGTACGCCGACAATACGATCGCAGTTGTGGGTTCCTTGTACAAACCGCAGCCACCGTCGAATCCGGGGGCTTTTGATTTTCAAGCATATTTAGCCAGAGAAGGAGCTTTTGTAGGGCTAAAAGGTCGTCAAATTGACTGGAAGAGAGAAAATGCGATCGCCGATGTAAATCGAGTTAACAGCCAAACGGCTGCTTTCTTGGAACCAAGCGGGATGCAGCCATCGAAAATTCAAGCGATGCGGCAGCGGATCGTGCGATCGCAACTATCGCAGTTAAATGTTCCCGAAGGGCCCTTGATCAGTGCGATCGCCCTCGGCAAACAAGCAGTAGATTTACCCTACAACATCCGCGACTATTTTGTGCAGGCTGGATTGGCCCACGCGATCGCAGCTTCCGGCACTCAAGTTTCGATGGTTTTGGCTTTAGTTCTAGCTTTAACCAGGCGTTTTTCCAAACAATTACAATTTAGCTTTGGCGTCGGTGCTTTATTTTTGCTCGTGGCATTAACTGGCTTTGAACCATCAGTATGCCGCGCCGCTTTGATGGGATTTGGCACACTATTTGCTTTGGTGCTGAACCGCCAAGTTAAGCCGCTGGGATTGCTGTTAATCGCTGCTACTATTTTACTGCTAGTTAACCCTTTGTGGATTTGGGATTTAGGTTTTCAACTGAGTTTTTTGGCGACTTTGGGGTTAATCGTGACAACGCCGCCACTGATGGCAAAGTTGGACTGGATGCCGCCCGCGATCGCTTCGATTGTTGTGGTTCCGATCGCGGCTTCAGTTTGGGTGCTGCCGCTGCTACTTTACGTTTTTAGTGTTGTATCACCTTACAGCATTTTAGTCAATATTATTGCGGCTCCTTTGCTGTGGATTTTGAGTATTGGGGGGATGGTTAGCGCTTTAGCTGGATTGATTTTTCCGCCCGCTGGCAGTGTTTTAGCGCAACTGCTGGACTATCCGGCAAAGGGGTTAATTGCGATCGCCCAATATTTCTCGCAATTACCCGGTAATTCGGTAGCTGTCGGTCAAGTATCGGTGTTTCAGCTAATAGCGCTTTACAGTTTAATTGGCTGGGTTTGGCTCGGGGGAAGAAAGAAGAAGGAAGAAGGAAGAAGGAAGAAGGAAGAGGGAAGAAGGAAAAAGGAAGAAGGAAGAAAGAAGAAGGGGAAAAGTAGAGGGATTTCGCTGCCGAGTTTTTCATCGGCTTGGATTTTACCGCTGGCGCTTGTGGCGGGAATAAGTATCATAGTTTTGCCAGCTTGGCACGTTCAATCATCTTTATTTCAAGTTACTTTGCTGGCAACATCTGGTGAGCCTGTTTTAGTAATTCAAGATAGGGGAAAAGTGGCGCTAATTAATAGCGGTGATGAAAATACCGTAAGGTTTACAGTGTTGCCTTTTTTGCAGCAGCAAGGAGTTAATTCTGTGAATTTTGCGATCGCCACTCACGGTCATTTAGGTTTGAGCGACGGTTGGGGAAAATTACTAGAACGCTTGCCAGTTAAAACATTTTATGATAACAACGCTCCGAAACAAATTCATCGTGGCAACAATCAGGAATTTATAACGGCTGTGCAATCTCGCCAAGGCGTTTACTTTCCTTTAGAAACTAACAGTACATTTGATCTGGGTTCGACGCGGTTGCAGTTGGTGAATGCGGAGATTCCGGTGGTAGAATTGCTGGTGGGCAATAGAACTTGGTTGCTCGTCGGTGAAATGACACCGGAAGCGCAAAAAAAATTGGCAGCAACGGGAACATTGAAGCCGGCTCAAGTGCTGTGGTGGTCAGGAAAGGCCCTGACGGCTGAGTTATTGGGCGCAGTGGGGCCGCAAGTGGCGATCGCCTCTGCTAACGAAATCGACCCAGAAACCGCAGCCCAACTGCGCCAAAGCAAAACCCAGATATTCTGGACAGGGCGCGACGGAGCCCTCCAGTGGACTCCAGCAGGCGGATTTAAGACCACTCTGGAATCTGAAGAAAATCAAACTTCTTTTTTATAATGATTTACAATCTGGCGCACTGTGCGGTAAAATACTTTTAGCTCACATCTCAAATCAATTGGAGAGGTGGCAGAGCGGTTGAATGCGGTAGACTCGAAATCTACTTTAGGGGTAACTCTAACGTGGGTTCAAATCCCACCCTCTCCGTACATCTCAGCTTCAAGCGTCAAGCGCGCACCTTATTAACCTAGGGTGCGCGCACCTTATCATATTATGAAATTCAACTCCCCAATCTTAGTAGCAGGATAGCTGCTTTCATTTCGGTAAGGTAGAGGCTTAAAATCTCCAGGAAACTCTTAACTCAAAACCGGGCACAAAAAAAGGGAAGAGAGTTGGTAAAGCGGGCGGTTGCAAACCGCTGTCTCAATCACGAATAAGGTGCGGGCGGAGGATGGGGGAATTAGTCTAGATTCTTTGTTTTCCTAATCCATAGTCGCTACTTCCTAGCACGAAAACCCCTAGCCTGTTGCTCGTTCCCCGTGTCCCGTTTCCTGTTTCTTCTAATAACGTGGCTGGTAATTGCGCTAATTGCGCTAATTGCGCTATATCCCTACTAGGAATTGCTCACGCCGGAATAGAAATCACAAACTCCGATCCCTGCCCCAGGCAAGAATTCACCACTAATGTACCTCCATGTTTTCCCACAACAATTTGGTGGGCTATAGACAATCCTAATCCTGTTCCTTGACCCACAGACTTGGTTGTGAATAAGTGGTTAAAGATGTTTTCCTTGACTTCATTCGACATCCCAACTCCATTATCCTTAATGCGAATCAAAACCTGATTGTTGTCTTCGCTCAAAGCAGTTTGAACCGTGATTTGATTAGGTAGGGCTTTAATTTCACTAAAACTGTGCCCCTTATTTGACTCCTCCAGAGCGTCAATGGCATTAGCCAATACGTTCATAAATACCTGGTTTAACTGTCCAGGAAAGCATTTTACGAGGGGTAAGTTACCATACTCTTTCACAATTTCAATGGCAGGGCGGAACTCGCTGGCTTTTAAACGGTGCTTGAGAATTAGCAGAGTGCTTTCGAGTCCGTCGTGAATATTGAAAGAAACTGGTCGATCGCTATCTGCTCTCGAAAACGTTCTCAAACTCGTACTGATATTGCGGATGCGCTCGACTCCTTCCTTCATCGAGCCAATCAATTTGGGCAAATCTTCTCGCAAATACTCCAAGTCCATATCCTCAATTTCTGCTTCAATTTCCCCTCCCGGATTGGGGAATTTTTCTTGATACAAATCAATCAAGTTGAATAAATCCCCCACGTATTCTTGAGCCGGTTGCAAGTTGCCGGCGATAAAGCCTACGGGATTGTTAATTTCGTGGGCTACACCTGCAACTAAGTTTCCCAGAGCCGACATTTTCTCACCCTGTACCAATTGCAACTGCATCTGTTTGAGATCGTGGATAGACTGCTCTAGTTTCTGGGCATATTCCTGAGATTGTTGATACAGTCGGGCGTTCTGTAAGGAAATTGCAGCTTGCGAGCACAGGATATTGAGGATGGCGACGCGATCGCCCGTGAATACCCCTGTTGCTAAATTATTTTCCAAATACAAAATCCCGATCATTTTCCCTCGCTCGCTGATCGGAGTGCACAGCAGGCTCTGAGGTTGGTGTTCGATTATGTAGGGGTCAGATGCAAATCTTGGTTGATTGCTAGCATCATCAAAAATCAGGGTTTCTTTTGTACGTTTGACGTAGTTGATTATGGTTAGAGGAATTACTTCGCTCTCCTCAAAGGGAATTGATTGTAGAAGGCAGTCTTGACGGTTTGTGCAGTGGACGCTTATCCTCCAGTTTCCCTCTTCATTCAAAATAAATGCTCCGGTTTGTGCTCCGGCATTCTTCACCACCACTTGCATGAGGGTATTGAGCAATTGATCGAGTTTAATTTCGCTAGATAGAGCTTGAGAAGCTTTGATAACTGTCGGCAAATCTACTAAGCCCCAACTGCTGGTGCTACCGATGATTGTTCTATTCGTGTTAGATACGGATGATTCACTATGGGTGGATGTGTGAATTGTTTCGCTCGGATTCTGGAGAGTTCGCTCCTGTTGCAAGATCACAGCCAGCAATTGGGGATAACGCTTTTCGAGATGGTCAATCTTTGCTTTTGCTCCCCAACGAGCGTAGGCATAGTAGGCATCAATTAAATAGGTTTTGGCAATTTTTTCTTTGCCCCATTCCAAATAAAATTTGGCAGCTAGTACACCTCGGCGTAAATACACAGACTATTAGACAGCCAAGACTTTACCCTTATATGTCCACTTAAAAGGTTT
>NZ_JAUBPR010000102.1:0-24363 GCF_036700845.1 Microcoleus sp. S13_C5 | reverse complement strand
GGCAATCGTTTGGGAGTTTTGTGTTTCCGAATCTATCTTCCTTTCCTTCTGCTTGAATATCTGCGGAATGTGGGTTAGAACTACCATCACTTGACCAGGAGGTTGTACCCAGAGGATTTAAACTCTCAAATAATCCGCTAGAAATTTTACTTAAAGCCATCGATAAGGAACAACCGCCAACTAGAAAGTTATCTGTAGCTGCATCTCCCAGCAGGGAGTGGACAACAAAACAGATTACCTTGACAGTTACGAAATAATTAAAGGTATCTCAACAGGGTTAGTTATTCCAGCAAGGATAATGGGCTAATCCTAGCTCCTCTTATTCTTGTTGGATGCGTTTATATCAAAAATTGGAAAAAAGAAAAGTTGACATAGGAACAAATGAAAATGCCATTAGAAAATACAAATTCATCGGAAGACTTGCAAAGTCGGCGTTTAGAAGTAGCGATTCCCACTTCCTACGCAACTTATGTCGATCGCTGGGCGATCGTGGTTGGCATCTCCAAGTACAAAGATAAGAGCCTGAATCTCAAGTATGCCGATCGCGATGCAGAAGAACTGTGCAAGCTACTACAAACTCCTTCGGGTGGCGGTTTTGAAGCAGATCATATTGTCAAGTTAGTTAATGAGGATGCAACCACTGCGAACATCACACGGGCATTACGTAGTTTCTTAAAAAAGCCTGCATCGGAAGATATCGTCTTGATCTATTTCGCTTCTCATGGCGCACCAGATATCGATCGCCCTGAGAATGTTTACCTGCTAACGCACGATACCGATCCTAGAGACATTTCTGGAACGGCACTACCAATGCGAGAGGTTGACCTATCTCTAAGGGACTTGCTGGCAGAACGGGTGATCGTCATTGCAGATACCTGCCACAGTGCGGCGATTGGTGCAGGAATTGGGCGTAGAAGTGCAGAGAACAACTCAGGAGTTGTAAACCGCTACCTGCAAGAGGTCGGGATATCGAAGCCAAGTTTAGCTTTACTGACTTCAGCAGAAGCGAATGAAGTTTCATGGGAGGGTGAGAAGTGGGGAGGAGGTCATGGTGTATTCACCCACTATCTGTTGGAGGGAATGCGAGGAGCCGCAGATTATCAGCCTCAAAATGGAATCGTGACAGTCTGGGAACTGTTTGAGTATGTACGTGAGAAGGTGGAGACAGCTACGGGAAACAAGCAACATCCTTGCATTGGTAGCCAGCCCTACGATCCCAATCTACCCATGGCTATTACAGCCGGAATTTCTGCTCATGAGCATTATGAAATCGGCTGTCAACTCTACCAATTGGGACTTAAGCTCGACGATCGAAGTTGCTTTAAGTCTGCCAGTAATCATCTGCAAGAAGCACTTCGATTATCTCGCATTACTGGAAAGCTGTTTCCAGAAATTTCTCTGCAACTGGGCTTAACCTGGATGGCGCACGGGGATTTAGTAAAGGCAATTGAGGAGTTTGAGAAAGCAACAAAGGCTGATGTCCCTGATGCAGCCTACTATCTTGGCATTGCCTACACGAAGCAAAGTCAACCGGATGGAGCAATACCTGCACTTGAGTTATTTTTAACTCGACAACCTGATGATGATAAAGCTGCTTGGGTTAGTAAGTTAGTTTCATGGTTGCAGCTAGGGATCGGTAAACGCCATGCTCTATTGATTGGAATTAATTATTATAGTCGAAAAATTGAATTCAAAGGGGGTGGTACTCTCAGACCTTTAGATGCTTGCGTGAACGACATTCAAATCTTAAGTGATGTATTGTCGAATCATTATAACTTCAATATTACAATGCTTCGCGACGTTGAAGCTACCTATGAAAACATCCTAAAAGCCTTTCACGATCTTCAGAACCAAGTTCAATTTAATGACAATGTAGTAATTCAGTTCAGTGGGCATGAACTTTTAGGCAATTTATTGGCTTTCGATGTTCAGAGCGATGAAGAAAAAAAATTAACTAATATAATTAGCATCAAAAAGCTACACGAGTTAGTAACATCTATTCCTGCTGCACACAAAATAATCTTCATTGATGCAGTAATCAGTTACGCATTTGCGGAACTCGTTAAACTATTTAAGCAGACCAAAGACTGCACACTTTTTTTAGCAGCTTCTCCAGGGCAGGTCCCCTATGAAGAAAACATTGACGCTCGTCCATATGGCTTTTTCAGCTACACGGTCGCTCAACAGTTAAAGCAAGCTTCAGAAGAGACAAACCAAGTCGATGTCTTTTCAAAGGTCAGAAAGATAGTTGAAGAAAAGTTTCCCAAACAACAACCTTTTTTGGTAGGTAATTATCTTAATAAAAAACTGTTTTCCACAAGATTAGATTATTGTGCTGATATCTTTGATTTAAGTTGGTATAAAAATTATTCTGCATTAACTTCTGATAATTTGAAGGCAGGGTACGAAGATGCGAAAAAAAAGCTAGATGTCCCATTTTATCGACTTCACTATAATGTAGGTCGCGCATTTTTGGAAAAATCCGCCTTTCAACCTGCTATAGCTGCTTTAGAAATTTCTTTGAGCCAAAGTAAGTATAGTGATTCTGGCATACTATTTGAACTGGGTACTGCTCAATTCAAACAGGGACTGTATGCAGATTCATATAAAACATTTCAGCATTATATAACATCGGCAAACTCAACAAAAACATCGGTAAATTCAACAGCAGCTATCACTCAATTTCAGGAATTAATTTCTCAAATGGTAGCTCTCCAAAACCCTCTTTTCTATACTGGATATGCTCTGTTAATTGGAATTAAAGATTACTTAAGCAGCGACATACAAGCTGTTAAAGGAGCAATAAATGATGTCTCTCTTCTGAAAAGTATTTTGATTGATAAATACGGTTTTCAAGCGGAAAATATCAGAGTTTTGTGCGACCAAGATGCTACTTGTCAGACTATTTTAACTGAGTTTAAAGAGTTAGCTAAAAAAGCTGATGAAGCACCGGCTTTATTTTACTTTTCAGGGCATGGATCTTGGAACCATGACAACTTAACAATCCTTGGCGTAGATAGCAGAGAACTTGACGTATTTGATATCGAACTAAATGAGTTGTCGGAAATTGTTAGTAATCGCACCACAAATCTAGTTACAATGATTGATGCGAGTTGGTCAATGTCAACTCAAGGAGGAGAGTATAACTCTCGATCTGTTCCTCCCGATCGACGCCCACATCCAAGTAAACGCGAGATAATTCCTGTTACTTACAATACTACTAAAGAGCGTACAGATAAATTCTTGTCGAATTCTTCTCTAAAAATCGGCCGTCTATCCATATATGCAAATTCTATCCGACATGAAATCTATGAGGGGGCTTTGCAGGTCGAGGCAAATTATCCAGATGACTCTCAAGAATTAATTCACGGTGTACTAACCTACAATTTTATCAAAAGCTTGTCTGAAGACAAAACAGGCACACGCACTTACAATCAATTGATTAAATCTATACCCTTTGAAGCTCAGCCATTTGTTGTAGGAACTAATCTAGACGATCGCCTATTTGAAAATTATGTTCGTTGCAGTTTAGTTAATGAACTTTTACGCAAAATCAAGCAGGAACCTGTAGAACAAACCATCAGCTTTTTGAAAAGACTGATTGAACAACGCAACGGTTTTGATCCAGAAAGCCACCTCAATCTTGGGATTGCCTACTACACGCTTGGAGAATATGACAAAAGTATTGCCTCGGTAGAAGCTGCCTTAAACCAAGTTTCCGAACAAAATTCTGAACAAAATTCTGAACAAAAAAGAAAAGCCCAAGCTTTTCCTGAAGCGCACTACTGGCTGGGAAGAGTGCTCTGTGAAAGCAAGCTCGATCCAGCTTACGCTGTGAAAGAACTTCGTCTTGCAACTCAGAAAGATCCCAAGAATGCAACAGCACACTACTTTTTAGGTCAGGCACTTCTGGCAATGGTTGAACAAAAAATATTAACTGAAGCTGAACAAGCTTTTCAGAGTTATCTTGAAGCAGGTTCTCCATTGGGACAGGAAGAGGAAGTGCAAGAATTTTTGCGATCGTGCAGAGCATCAAAAACTAGTTAACAAGAGGAACAGTAATGTCTCAAAAAATCCCAATGAAAGATATGGTTGTCATCCTTCCCGGAATCTTAGGGAGTGTCCTGCAAAAAGATGGTAAAGACCTCTGGGCCGTTTCGGGTCAGGCAATTTGGCAAGTGTTGGCAGATTCAAATGAAGCCATTCAACACCTCAAATTAGTTCAGGACGATCCGGAAGCTGAAAGCCTCGGAGATGGCATTAGGGCAACTCGACTGGTGGAAGACGCGCATCTGATTCCAGGGTTAGTCAAAATTGATGGCTATACCAAAGTGGCACGCTTAATTACAGATAATATCGTTCAAGAGCGTGGTCAGAATGGTTTAGCCTTTCATCGAGAAATCGAAGCGACTGTGACAGCAAACCTCAAAGATGAAGTATACAAAAATTCGTTTACTAAAGTTCCGATCGATCGTAATTGCGAACCTACTTCGAGATGACTTTATTACTAATCTTTGTCTAAAGCTCAGCTTGCAGGCTTGACTAAACTTTTCTCCCAAGTCTCGCAAATTCCAGTAGCAATGTACTTGGAAACTTTTTTGATAATGAGAGTTGCAAGCAGAGTAGCAACAGCAGGAGCTAACCCAACTCCACTGACTAAAACAGGAGCCAACATCCCAGCCGCTTTGGTATAGTTCTGATTTATTGTTTCATCTAAAATCTTCCGAGTCTCTGCATCGTCTCCGATGGGTTTGCACATAAGTTGGTAAACTAAGGGGTTGACGCGATCGAACCACTGCCGACCAGCATCTAAAAATCTTGGATCGATCGCTGCTCTAGCCGCAACGTTGACATCAATAGATTCCAACGATGCTGGGTCTACCCCTGTTGCTCCACGTCCAGCAACATCATCCCCTATGGCTTGTACGCGAGAGCCTAGCTGAGCTTCCAATACATCATCATCCAGCTCCCACAAACTTGCCACAATGGCTTCAACTTCTGTCATTTCTACTTATCTCCAGGCTTTAGTTAACAAGAGTGTTACTGATTATTCTGGAGATAAAAAAATATCTTCCGAAACCAATCAAGCTAGTTTAACCAAAATATAGTGATATTTCAAAAATCTCAACTATTCTTATCATTTTTTGAGTGAGCGACTATCTCTCTGGAGATGAGCCGTATTCGCGACTAATATCATTCCGGCCCAGCCGGAATGATATTACCCAACAAAAGAAGCCGGGGGTAGCGCACGAGATCGTTTTACATTTAATTAGAACGACCTACTTAATTACTAACCTCAGCCATTTCAATCACCCGGCCGTCATAATCCTTGACCAAAAAATTCAGTGGCTTTTCCCGGCGAATTTTATAACTAATGCCCCGAGTTTGTACCCTCATCAATAGCTGATCCAAACATTCGCGATCGAAACAAACGTGACGCGGGCGATTTTTTTCCCCTACACCGGCTCCGCTAATAATGTGCAGTTGGGTATTTTTCATCAACTGATACCACAAACCCTCGGGACTCCCCATTGTTTGAGAGCTCGTTGCCCTCCCGACATTCGGCGACAAATACAGCGGATCGATACCAGTTGTCCCCAAAGTTTGCTCGTAATTGTAGTAGTAGTGCAGCGGCACTTCTGCTACTGGTAGGTTTAGCATACCTTCATAGAACTCCCTCGCTTGTCCGAGATCCGATACCATCACGGTGTGTACCTTCGGAGCACTGGTGAGAAACATCCACATCGCCCCCGCATAGGCTGCCAGCAGCATTACCATAATCCCTTGAGTCGAAAACAAGCTGTCAAGGGGCAGGAACGGCAAAAAAGAGCTCAAGTACAAAGGTCGAAGTCCAAAAGCAATAAAACTAACTGCTAGAGTCATGAATTATAAGAAAGGGTAAACAACGAAATTTATCAAGATTGCAGTCGCGATCGCCCGCGAGACTTAAACTATTAGCTTAGCCATCTATGTTAGCAAAAACTAGCGGTTAAGCCCTACCCGATGAAAGTCTTTGTCTACGGCACTCTCAAACCCGGGGAGTCCAACTACCTCCGCTACTGCGAAGGAAAAGTTGTGGATGCTTGCCCCGCGATCGCCCGCGGTCAACTTTTTGCGCTGCCGATCGGCTATCCTGCGATGATGGCCGGAGATGGCACAGTCTGCGGTTTTCTCCTCTGTTTCGCAAATTCGGCTATTTTGGACGATTTAGACCGATTGGAAGACTATGATCCGCTGCGGGAACCGACACAAAACGAATATCAGCGACAGGAAATTGAAATCTTCGATCGACACCTCAAACCTTTAGGCACGGCTTGGGCTTACTTCATGTTACCCGATCGCGTTCGTTCCCTAGGAGGCATCTGGCTGCCCGACGGCAGGTGGGAAAATAGGTTTTTCACCAAATAAGGTGGTTAATGCCGATGAGCTTAGTAAATTGCCATTGTAGTGCGCGAGGGTGGCTCGAACCTGTAACCGTAACCCCGAATAGTTTTAATAAACTGCGACCCCGTAGCATCAACTTGAATCATTTTCTTGCGAATCTGAGCGATATGTACGCTAACAAGTTGGTCTTCTCCTGTGTCGTCGCAGTTCCCCCTCCAGATTTTTTCATTTAGCTGTTGGCGACTCCAAGATTGACCGGAATGACTAGCTAAAAAATACAATATCTTAAATTCCAAGGCTGTTAACTTGGTAATGCGATCGTTGAGTGTTGCTTCCCGACGCGCTGAATCGATCGCGAATTGATCGAATACAATACGCGATCGAGTGACAGGCCTTATGCGTCTCAACACAACTTCTATACGAATTGCCAACTCCGCCAAACCAAAAGGTTTGCAGATATAGTCATCAGCACCTGCAGACAGGAATTTAATTTTATCAACTTCGTCTGTGTGGCTGCTTAGCACGATCGCAAAAACATTAGTACGGCGCTGCATTTCCTGGCAGAGGTGATAGCCTGTAGTATCCGGCAAATTCCAATCGAGAACGACTAGCAGTGGCTTTAATTTCTCAAACAATTCTAAAGCCGTCTCGCCATCGGCTGCGGAATCTATAGCCTTTCTCAGAAAGATGAGGTACAATAACAGCAGTGTGTAAACCAGTTAAAAATATTTGATGATGTAACTTGACTGAACGCCCACTCTATGGCTTTGGCTAATTCTTGATAATTAGTAGTCTTGATAGAACGGAGAATAATTTTAAGCTTTGACCAGAGATTCTCAATTGGTGAAAAATCTGGTGAATAAGGAGATAAGTATATTAATTTTGCCCCTTTTTTTTCGATCGCTTTTTTCACTTCTTCTCCCAAGTGAATGGGACAATTATCCATGACTACACAAGCACCTTTCCATAGTTTTGGCACAAGTTTTCTGATAATAAAAGCTTCAAATGTAATTGCATCAGTTGGGCCTATTAGATTAACCGATGTCAAAATTTCCTTGACTGACATTGCTCCAATTATTGAGACATTTTTGCCACGTTTAGTTGGTTTTGGTCCCCTGGCTCTTTGACCTTTCACAGCTCTAGCATATAACCTAACCATTGCTAAATTAACTCCAGATTCGTCAATGAATATTAAGTCTTTCAAACTAATTTCTTTTATTTTTTGCCAGAACTCACATCGCAGGAGTTGAACTCCGTCGGTGCCTTTGTCCGAGGGGAAGAGAGTTTTTTTTTGACAGTAATATCTAAGAGTTTTATCATTCTTGCTATTGTCGCTCTACTAACGGAAAATCCAATTTTTCCATAAAGTAAATAACGAAGTTCTTCAAGAGTAGCATCATTGTTTAATTCAATCAATTCCCCCAATATGAGTAGTTGCTCTGCATTCAGTTTGCTTTTGACTCCACATCGGTGAGTTCGGGGAGTAATGTTTTTTGTTTCACGATATTGTTTAAGCAATTTTTGTACAAAGCTGAGTGCTACAGAAAAACGCTTAGCTATTGCTTTTTGTGAAATCGGTTCAGTATGATAAGTATCAAGGATTTTTTGCCTAAAATCAATCGAATAAGTTTTCATTTTTAACAATGTATGAAGAGGAGTACAAGTAAACGTGTTGTGAGTCAACCAGATCGTGCTGTCAGAAAAATGCTATTATGTGTGCTATCGCTTTCGCGTGGCTTTACTGAACCATATAATTATAGTTCATTCGATGTGTGTTCTCTGTTTGACCCTCATGAATGAGTGTCAGTAACATCATACCTCATCTTTCTGAGAAAGGCTATACTTGATATTTCTGATTTAAAAAACGATGAACTAGATTGCGGATGGATGCGTCATCATCCACAACGAGAATCTTGGGAGTAGTCTCAGTAATCATAACAAAAAACTTTCTTCCTAGCGTCAATTTAAAGCTGGCAATTACAGAACAGCTTTAGTGAAGCGTAAATTCCAGGTCGTTCCAACTAATACAGACTTTTTTGGGGCAATTCTTCTTTCAACTTCGCTTGAATGTCAAAAGGCTCTCCCCAATCCCAAATTTTTACTTCTAGGTGTTCGTTAAATACCCTTATTTCAATCTCTATCGGAGTTTCTAATGGCAGATTTTTGTGAGCGTGGCGAACAGCATTCGTAAACCCTTCAATCACAGCAAGTTTACTCTGATGCAAAACGACTAGGGGAATTGGTAGAGGCTCTAACTGTTCAGCCCAGGATAAAACTTGAGCAACCGCCTTAATATCAGTATTGAGTTGAATGCTAATTTTGTAAAAAGGCTGGTTATAACTTGGCTCGGATTGGGGAAATCGTTGCTTGTGAAACCAGAACTTAAAGCTGGTTAAAACATCTATCGCCCCCTTAAAAAAACCATCTTGAATGCTGTCTTGGGATGGTACTAGACCAGGCTGCTGATAATATTTTACAATGAACAGACAGTTTCGACCTTCAGAAGTGCGGGTATAACTTAGCTCATCGGCAATTTTGCCAATAATTTTTATACCTATCCCACCTGACGGAATTTCCTCTATGTTATCTATCATGGTGCTATCCTTTCTCATCATTTAATGTGTACTTTTTTACCTAAAAAAAACAGTGGCATTCTGAACGATTAAGTTTGCATGATTTATACCTGACTTTTCCCGTATGCCGTGCAGTTGTTGTCCCGATCATTTTCTCTTTTTTGATCTGGTCTTGACAAACTCAGTTTGCGATCGCTAAACTGATCGAAAACTGACATTGACAAATATAAAAGTAAATTATACAATGACCACCCTCAAAGCCTCTGAGGAGGGATTAGTAAAAATTAAGCAAGCTAGAAGAGAAAGGGGCTCGACTATAGAAGACCCCAGATGGCTAGTAGAAGCTAGTCAAAAATTAGAGCCAGATCAAACTTGGACAGAGGCCGGGCCCTATGCCGATGGCCTTTCCCTGCCAACTTGGAGGCGTTTTTTAGGAGGAAGAGAACCCATTAAAGCTAATGCTTTCAAGGCTTTCTGCACGGTTTTGCATTTGGATTGGCAAGAAATTGTCGATCGTCCTCCTTTAGCCTTCCCTTACCAAGGGGGGGTTGGGGGGGTTAGAGATTTTTGCCAACAGCATATTGATTCGGTGGTGGAAGAGATACGGCAAAAATGCCACAGCAAAATCCAACAGCTTTACAGCAAAATGCAACTGTTGGATATTGCACAGCCCGTTGATGTCAGCAACCTCTACGTTGAACTCAACATTTTGGAGGAAATTACCAGTTGGCAGCCGGGAGAAATTAGCGATTTACTCAGAGAGTTCAACCCAGATGCGGATAACTTTAACCGCTTGGGATTAGGTAAAGTATGCCAAAAACGAGTACCAGGATTAGATGCGGTGAAATCTCACTCTAAACTGATGGTACTCGGCAAACCGGGTTCCGGTAAAACTACTTTTTTGAAACACATTGCCATTCAGTGCGATCGCTCTGAATTTGAATCAAACAAAATACCGATTTTTATCTCTCTGAAAACCTTTGCTGAAATCGCTAATCTTGACTTATTAGAATATATCAGCGACGAATTTGCCAGTTGCGGAGTTGAGGCGCGATCGCAAACTGAATTCGTACTCAGTCAAGGCAGAGGCTTGATTTTATTGGACGGCTTAGATGAAGTGCCAGAATCAGATAGCGATGCAGTCGTCAGACAGATTCGTCAGTTTGTCCAAAAGTATTACAACAATCAGTTTATTATTACCTGTCGAATTGCCGCTTCTAAGTACAGATTTCACGACGAAGCCTTTACCTGTGTTGAGGTAGCAGATTTTAATAACAAGCAAATCGCTGCCTTTGCTCGCAATTGGTTTGTGGCTTTTTCCCAGAATATGGAGGTCGGGAAAGCTTTAGCGTCTCAATTTGTAGAGCAGCTAAAAATGAATAAAAATCAGCAAATCCGAGAACTGGCAGTAACGCCTATCTTGTTGAATCTGACTTGTTTAGTATTCCAAGCCCAAGCAGATTTCCCATCTAACCGAGCCAAGTTGTATGAGGAAGGACTGGAAATTATGCTCAGGAAATGGGATGAAACTAGAGGCATTCAACGGGATGAAGTTTATCGAGATTTGAATTTGTGCCGCAAGAAACATTTACTTGCTTTTGTGGCAGCTATTACTTTTGAGCGGGGCGATTACTTTTTTGAAAAAAACACAGTTCAGCAATTGATTGCCGACTATCTCGCTAACTTACCCGATGGCACAACTGACCTCGTTCAGTTGGAGATCCATAGTGAGGTAGTGCTGAAGGCGATCGAGGCACAACATGGCTTATTAGTGGAAAGGGCAAGAGGGATTTATTCGTTTTCTCATCTAACATTCCAAGAGTATTTCACTGCTATAGAAATAGTTAACAATTCTGAGCCACAAGCTTTGGAGAAACTGGTCAGCCACCTGGCAGAGAAGCGTTGGCGAGAAGTCTTGTTGTTAACAGTTGGGAGGTTGCAAAAAGCTGATGACTTGTTACTGTCAATTAAACAGCAGGTTGATGGACTGGTCGCTGATGATGAGCAGTTACAGCAATTCCTACTGTGGGTAAACCAAAAATCCCTTTCTGTTGATTTTCCCTACAAACCTGCGGCAGTGAGATTCTTTTACTTTTCCCTTCTTCCATCCCTTGAGCTTGCTCTTCATCGTAACCCTGAAAGTTTCCTTGACCCAGCCCTTTACCTGGCCGTTAAACATACCTTTGACCCTGCTATTGAAGTTACCCTTGACCTTGTTCTTGACCTTGCCATTTTGCCTGTACTCGACGGTGCTATTGACCCAGCCCTTAGTCTTGCCCACGACATTCTTCTTGTCCCTCTTGTTGAACCTGAACTGATGCAAGCACTGCAAGAACTTAAGAAACAACTACCTCACCCAGATGGTGACAAGGAAATATTTAGGCAATGGTGGCAAGCTAACGGACAAGTTTGGACTAGGGAATTAAGACAAATCATAATTTCCTATCGCAATATAGGTCACGATTGGCAATTTAGCAAACAGCAGAAGTCATTGCTGAGGAAGTATTACGATGCTAATAAATTGCTGGTATATTGCCTCAATAGCGCTTCTAATGTATCTCCTGCTGTGCGGCCAGAAATTGAGGAGACATTGCTCTTACCGATCGCAAATATCCAAAAAATCGGTGACAAGTGCGATCGCCCGCTCTAATTCCACTCGCTACCTACTTGGATATTAAGATGCGATCGCCCCACAATTCGTCATTCAAAGGCAGGAAAGTGTCAAAGGATATATCCCCCTTGAAAAACTGGGAAAAATGGCAAAAGCCCCCTTTTTTTAGGGAGCTTAGCAACTTCAGTTATGCTCAAAACAGAAATCCTACTGCGCCTTTGGCAATGACTTTTGAGGGGTTGCTACACCAACTTTGGGAATATCCATGATAGGTGCATTCACCCCAAGCATCAAATCGTTGGGATTAACCATCTCCACCAGAGGCTCGTTTAAAGCCATAATCAAACCGTCAGATTCAGCAGGAACGGGCGATCGAGCAAACTGAGGAGCAAACAATTGGCGCCCGCCACCCACACCAGACACCACCGCAATCAACAAAGCTGCGATCGCACCTCCACCCAAAATCCAAGTTTGTTTCGGCTTGCGTTCCACCCGCTGCAAAACCTTCGTCGCCAACTCCTGTGCAGATTGTTCCGCAGCAGGCACCGGCATTGCCTGAAAACTCTGCTGCATCATCAGCAGTCGCGAGTACAAACGTTTCGTAGTGGGGTCATTTGTCAGCCACTCCTCGACTTGCCGGCGTTCTGCCGCCGTCACTTCGCCGTCGAGGTAAGCACTCAGTAATTCAAAGCGATCGCGCATCATAGTAGTTACATTCCCCTGGAGATAATAGTTGTTAGCTTGAGTTTCAGCAAGTGAATCCCCGATACCTTGCTGATTCAGATTTTTATCCGATTCAAAGTTATAATTCATATTTCACACTTGCTTTAATTGGGGGAATCACCCACTCACTATTAGAATGATTTACTGCTTATTTATATTTTAAAAGAGAAGTTTTGATGTGACAGCAAACATCACCAAATCTTCTTGACCCGCCTCTAAAACCACTATTGCTAATTACCATCGAGATATTTTTGCAATTCCAACTGCAATCTTTGGCGAGCTCTAGCAATTCTCGACTTGACAGTTCCCAGAGAAACTCCTGTCATTTCGGCTATTTCCTCATAGGCTAAACCTTCAATTTCTCTTAAAACAATTGTGGTGCGGAAAACTTCCGGCAAATCTGCGATCGCCACCCGCAACTGGTCGTAAAATTCTCTAGTCGTCAAATCTTCATCAGGCCCCGGACTGTCGGCCGGAATTTCCCAATCTACCTCGCCATCTTCCAGAGTACGGGGTACGTCGAGCGACAGCGGAGTTCGCACCCGCTTGCGCTTCCGCAACTCATCGTAAAACAAATTAGTGGCGATGCGGCTCAGCCAGCCCCGAAATTTAACAGGCTCTTGCAAGCGGTTAATATTGCGGTAGACTCGAATCCACACTTCCTGAGCCAAGTCTGCTCGGTCTTGCCAGTCAGGGGCCAAGTGATAAAGAACCCTGTCTACGTGGGACTGATACCGCTTCAACAGTTCTGAAAAGGCAGTGCTCTCAGGTCGATTTCCTTCCTGACAACGCAACACCAAGTCATAATTAGAGAGTTTTTCGGCTGGCAATTGCACTCTTTGAACGGTCGCCACAACCGCAGACCAGGACACGGAAATAAAGTCGCTCATCGGTGGAATTGGCTCATCGAACATTCCACACTTTTTGACGTTAGGAGATCGTAACAAGTTCCCCTCTTCAATCTCAAATCTCAAATCTCAAATCTCAAATCTCAAATCGATTGACTAATGCCCGACCACCTCGCACGCTCCAATACTAACCCAACTGCTAGAACCGTCAGCCCAATGTTCCTTTTTCCAAATCGGTACATTGTGTTTGAGCGTATCTATGGCGTACTGGCAAGCTGCAAAGGCCTCCCCCCGGTGGGGACAACCAACAGCCACCAGTACGCTGATTTCGCCCACCTGCAAGTGTCCGACGCGATGGTGAATGGCGACCCGATTGACATCGGCCCACTGGTGGCGGATTTCAGTAGCAATTTGCTGGAATACTCGCACAGCCATCGGTTCGTAGGCTTGATATTCTAGGGAAACTACAGCTTGACCGTCAGTTTGGTTGCGGACTGTACCGCTCATTATTACCACGGCTCCGTTCGCTGGGTCATCTGTCAAAGCGTATATTTCCTCTACTGACAACGGCGCTAAGGTAATGGCGAAGCTGTCTGATTCATGGCGTTGAGGAATTGTGCCGATCGAAAGTGCAGCGCTAAAGTTCATTGCCAAAGAAGTGGTACTGGATAAGTTAATTGATCTTGACACAAATCAAGTCGCGATGGATTTGTCTTGCATTCTTGTCGGGGACACAGGGAGACTAATTTTTAGACCAATATCGTCGCACGGGCGAGGGTCCGACGCCATTGCCCCGAACTTCTGCACAAGTGCGATCGGCTACAATATGACTCACCAAAACCCAATTAATACCGTGCTTGAAGACGAGCCGGATGCTTTTTCGATCAAATTAACTGCCGATATTGCTGTAGCAACTCAATAAATAAGCACACCCAATAAGTAGTGTCATTCGTAACTCAGTACAAGCAATCTCAAACCCCAAACGATTACGTTCTTCCCTTTTGAATGACACAGTTAAGTTTAATTCGGTCCTCCTACTTAATCCTCGTCGCCCAAATCTTTAGCCGCAGATGTAAACTTTATTTATTTTTTTGTTCCGGAAAGCTACTTAGATGAGATGATATACCTGTGCAGGAGTCAGGAAAATGGGCGACTACTCGCCAAAAGCAAGACCGTAACGCCCTCTTGTGCCTTTTATGAAACAGAAGTTAATGGTTTGGGCTGTTAATTGAGGTTTCGACCTGAGTCTGCACCAACAAATGTTAACAACAATCACGAGGAAACTATGGAAGCACTAGCATTGAGCCACTCTTTTGTTGCTTATGAATCTCCAGAGTCCGAACTCCAGGTCAAGTCGTTAGACCAACTCGGCTTGAAAATTCCTAATTCTGCATGGGTAGGCGTTGCAGGTATGGCAGTAGCTCTATCTGTTCTGGGTACCCCCGGTGAAGCACAGGCAAGTTGCGGCTACCGTCACTGCGGCGGTCACAGCCGTAACAGCTACGCCGAAGTTGCAACCAACGGCGGCCGACTAAATATCCGGCATCGGCCCAGCGAATGTTCTCATGTCATCGGCAAGTTGTACAATGGAGACAATGTGGCATTGACCGGTCGTTACAGAAACGGCTGGGCTCAACTCGAAGGCGGTGGCTGGGTGTCAACCTCCTGGCTCTCCTAACTCTTAACTAGAGCACTTTACATTTCTAGAAAGAGTTTTAATCGTTACCCGGCCATACTGGGTAACGATTATTTTAAAGAGGCGATGGAGATTGAAAATAATCGAATATCCGAAATTCATGACTCACAACTAACAGCCTAAACTTTACCGCCGCCGATCAGATAAAGTAATGCCATCCGCACCGCCACGCCACTGGTAACTTGCTGAGAAATGAGGCTAAACTGGGCATCGTCCATCAAATCCGAACTAATTTCCACCCCACGGTTAACTGGGCCAGGGTGCAACACCTTCACATCCGGCTTGCAGAGTTTGAGTCGATCGCGCGTAATCCCGTACAAAGAATGGTACTCTCGTAAACTCGGCAGCAAATGGTCGCTCATCCGTTCCTTTTGCAGCCGCAAAGTCATCACAAAATCAGCATCGGCCAAAGCAGGTTCAAGCTGCCAGTGCAAAAATAATTTGCCTTCCCTACCATCGCCACACTCAGCAAACAACAGCGGTAGCAAAGTCGGCGGCCCAGCCAAATGAACCTCTGCCCCAGAAGCCGTTAAACTCCAAATATTAGACCTAGCCACCCGCGAATGCAAGATATCTCCCACCACAGCAATTTTTTTGCCCGCTAAAAGTTCCAGCCGCGGACTTTCGGTATCTAACATACAACAGATAGTAAATAAGTCTAGCAAACCTTGCGATGGGTGTTCGTGCTGGCCGTCTCCAGCATTCAGAACGCTGACTCTCGAACCCAAGCGATCCATTTCCGAAGCAATCGTGCTGGGAACTCCAGCTTGTTCGTGCCGGATCACCATCAAATCCGTTCCCATCGCCAGATAAGTCTTAGCCGTATCCAGAATAGTCTCCCCCTTCGTCAGAGAAGAACTTCCCGGGGTAAAATTTAGCGTATCCGCCGACAGCCGCTTCGCCGCCAACTCAAAACTATTGCGAGTCCGGGTAGAAGGTTCAAAAAACAAATTCGCGACCACTTGACCCTGCAGGGCCGGCACTTTCTTCGTGCGGCGGCCGAGCACCTCCCGAAAACTGGCTGCTGTTTGCAGCACCGTATCGTATTCGTCCGAGGTAAAATCAGCCAGAGTGAGAATGTGTCGCCTTGTCCAAGTCATACAATTTTAGATTTTAGATTTTAGATTTTAGATTGACTAAATCAGGACGGACGATGGGTTGGGAACTTGCTTGTACGCCCGCTCTGCTGTCGCCTTTGAATGTTCGATCGACATTTAGGGGAGGCGATCAACAGTATCCAACAATTTTTGATCGCTTTTGCGGTCAGTAGAGTTATAATCAGTTTATGTAGCTCAGACCCCACTCTCACAGCGAACCCAGCGTCGAAGGTGAAACAGGTGTGGTTTACCCGCAGGAAAGCGGAAATTACGCTGTAGCAGCCAAAGCGCAGTAGTTGCAGTTTCTCCTACGCAAACTCAGCCTTGTCAAGAACAAGCCGAACGCAGCCCTTGCATCTACCACTATTTGGAAACAACGATGTGGAAACAATCGAGGCGGCCAACCTCCCACTGTCGATCGACAGCATATAGCGGGACATTTTAAAGATGATTAATTCTTTGAAGTCGGTCTTGACTCTTCAGTCCTGCTTATAGGCCCTTGTCAAAACGAACTCTGTTAAGATACAAGTTGAATATGTAGCTTCCCGACAAAAATCTACACGTATCTTGGCGAGACTGTTCTTGGCGAAACTGCGGTAAAAAGTGAGAGCTGGGAAGTGGTAATTACACAAGATTTAAACAATTCAAGAGGTATTATGAGCCAGCAGGTTATACAGCCGATGGTTAAGTTCCAGCGTCAGGTGCATTCTCTCGTCACGTCTGACATTATCAAGCCCACAGACAGTATTTGGAAAATTGCTCTGCTTTACGGCGACGAATGGCCGTACTGGAAACAGCAATTGCTAGAGTTTGATTTTTCTATGCAAGACCCCGTGAGCGAGTTGATAGCTGTAGAAGCTTGGGACGAAGAATAACAGAGAAGACGGAGGACTGGGGTGTCGGAGAGAAATTTCGAGGCGATGGGTAAATTTTCTTTCATAAATTTCCGTTGCTAGCTTCTTCCCTCTTCGCTCTTCCCTTTGCCTTCTTCCTAATGACTTGTGACTTTTGGCTTTTGGCTTTTGAGTTTTGACTTCTGACTTTTGTTAAAGGGAAGCTGCTAAAGCTCGAGCTAATTGTTGAGCTGTTTGAAAGCGATCCCCAGGCTTAGCTGCCGTGGTTCGCAAAATGGTCTCCCGCAGCTTGGGGGCGATCGTCGGAATATTTTCGAGCTTAAACCCGTAACCTCCAGCTATTTTCCCGTAAAAGTTTTGAGGGCTTTGGGCCGTCAGCAAAAAAATCAAAGTAGGCCCAATAGCATATAAATCCGACTGAGGGAGAGGCTGTCCCCGGTCTTGTTCTGGTGCGGTGTAGCCTTCAACGCCGATGCGAGTCCCTGGAGGAGTGCCGATTTCTTTAACGGCACCAAAATCCAGCACTGTAATGCAATTGTCGCGGTGGCGCACCAGCAAATTAGCAGGTTTAATATCCCGGTGGACGATCGGGGGTTTTTGAGAGTGAATGTAGTCCAAAACCTCACAGGTTTGGATCATCCACTCTATTGCTTGTTGGGGAGCAACAGGCCCGCGGTTATAGATGCGTTTTTCTAAATCCTCGCCGTGGAGCATTTCCATCACCAAGTATTTTTTGCCCCCTTCCACAAAAAAGTCAAAAAACTGAGGAATTCCCGGATGGTGGAGGGCCTTGAGAGTTTTAGCTTCACGTTCAAACAGTTCTTGAGCTTTGACTATTTGAGCCATATCAGCATTCATTTCCTTGAGGACTACCAGAGAAGCTGCGGGGGAACTTCCGGGTTGTTGAGCTTTCGCTTTATCTCGATCCCAGGCTAAAGTCGTTGTCCCCATACCGCCTTGGCCCAAAGTTCGCAGCACTTGGTAGTGACGCACCGTGCGATCGACTTTAATCGGTTCGCCGCAGTGGATGCAGAATAAATTCCCCGGCGGGTTTCCCGCGTGGGTACACCTCGGTGCCACGAGATTGACGGTGGAGTTCGCCTCAATCTTGCCACCTAGTTCAATAGTAACCACTTGGAAATGCAGAATTGGGCCGCCCCGCGCCAACTGGATCAGGGCACCGTCGGATATCCAACCCTGAGACATCAGAATACCGTTAACCAAAGTCCCATTTGTCCCGGAATTGACTAAATACCACTGACTCAACGTGCCGCTATTAACTCTTTGCAATTCCAGATGCTGCCTCGACACTAGAGCATTGGGGATCACAACGTGATTTTCAGGAGAGCGGCCGATGCGAATAATGGATTCGCTCTCGAAACTCCACTGTTGCAGGGGGGTCTGTTTGTCTGGATCTAAAAGAGTCAGCAGCATTTTTGATTGATGTGGTTGAACTCCCTGATGTGGCAGTGAGAGTTGGCGGGAATTTACAGATTAGGGGCGTAGGGCTTTGAAAAATTAGAAATTAAAAATTAATTATGAGCTTCACAGGTGAGTTTCACTAAAACTTTATAATATCCTGATTGTGATTAAAGATTCCATAAACAATTAAGTTATAAATAGTTTTTGGGAAACAATTATCCGTCAAAATTCAGAGGAGTCGATGGCTCATGAAAACACAGTCGATCGATTTAACACTTGAAAATACAAAAACTAGGTAAACTATCGCTAAACTTTTACGTAGATTTGATGTGGCAGGAGGTTGTGATTTACGTCCGACATCATGTAGGGCGGGCTATTCCCGCCTATACCACATTGCCCCGATAGCGATCTGGTATAAAACAGATTTCGCATCAGCCCACCTGCTGCCTCACTTCATTTTAGTTGATTTTTTTTCATTAGACTAACTATTTTTGTAAGTGAAAGCTCTTTCAAATATGATGAATCAACTTACTATCAAGCTACTTTTTTCGGGAGATTCCCTGAACCGATTCTCAAAATTAAAGCTACGGATAAATGGTTTTTCCTCCAAAGCTTTTCTGCAATCGTATGGGTCTGTAATCAGTTTTTGAGCACTCAAACCGAAGCTGTTTTAACACCAGATACCTAAAAACAGAGCGAGCAGTAAAGCCTTGCCCAGAAACGGCAGAAGCTGTTTTTTTTCTCTGCAACAATTGCAGGTTTAACCCAGGCCGTCACGGGGGAAAGACGCCACCTTTGAAAAAGTTGGCAGCATCCAAATTCTAAAATCGAAATGCGCCTACCTGCGCCCGAATGATAATTGCCGTGATATTGTCGTGACCGTTGCGTTTGTTACCCAGTTCAATCAACTGGGCAACTCCCTGGTCGAGATCAGCTTGGGGATTGAACAGGGGTTCAAGAGTGTTCTGCCAGTGAGTTTCCAACAAATCATTATCTGTTAGGCCGTCGGAAGCCAAAATTAATAAGGTATCTTCGCACAAGTCTAAAAACTGCACGTCAGGCTTGAGAAAATTACTGTCTCGCGGGCCGAGGGCTTGAGTTAGTTGATAGGCGTCGGGACGGGCATAAGCAGTTTCAGGGTCAACCCCGCGCTTTATTTCGCGCTGGCCTACTTCGTGGTCTGAGGTGATTTTTTCTAGGGTTTGTCCCTTTCTCAGTCGGTAGAGGCGGCTGTCGCCGACGTGGGCAACGGCGAATTGGGTGTCTTGAACTAAGACTGCGACTAGAGTTGTACCCATGCGGGCGCTGCCGGAGCGTCCGTCCTTTTGATTGATTTCAAAGATGGCTTTGTTGGCTAGCAGCACTCCCTCGCGGATGGTGTCTGCCGGAGGTAGTTGATTTTCCCAACTGGTTTGAAAGAATTCTCTGAGGGTTTCAGCCGCTACTTGACTGGCTACTTCTCCGCTGTCGTGTCCGCCCATGCCGTCGCAGAGAATGTAAAGCCCTTTGGTTTGAAAGATGCGACCGAAGGAGCTTTCGAGTTTGTTGAGCTGAGTCCAGATGCTGAAGAAGTCTTCGTTGTGGTCGCGCGTGCGGCCAACATCGGTGAGGCCTGCGTCTTCTAAGCTGTAAATCTGGAGTGGCATGGGCTGGGTTAAGACTTCGCCAACCTCGGGGGGGGACTCGTCGGGGCTGCGGTAATGCCTGCGCGTCGGGGTTGAGCTTGGTGAAGGTGCGGGTTGGAGTTCGAGGGGAACTGTTTCTAGGCGCGATCGCAATTCTTCTATTGTGTTAATCTCGCCTCTGTACATTTGTTGCAGCAGTTCGAGCAATGCGCCAAACTGAGTGCGATGATCGGACTGGCTAAATATCACCTGCCACAGTTGCCCCAAATCTACCAGTTGCAGGTTTGAGCAGGCGGGTTCGGGATAGAGGTATTGCAGCCGCAAAGAAGCCAAGGAAAAGGAAGAGTCGGGGTTGACTCGCAAATTTGTCAGTTCCAACAAGCTTTGCCGACAGCGCCAGGGTTCTAGGGCAGCCCACAGTTCTGTCATTTCGTGCAGCCAGTATAAAATTTGCTGGATGGAAGTTTCGGGTTGATTCCACCGTTCTACCAGCAGCGGCCATTGGGAGCAGTCTTCTAGCAGCAGCACTGCCTGTTCGTTGTCTGACCAGCTATCGTGAATGACTGGCAGGTTTTGAGAGAATTGCCACCGCAGTGCCAGATAAGGTTCAGCTATCCCTTGGCAAAGCTCTGCTAAGGCGGAATTGGTTGAATTTTCTCCGCCTTGGATTGCTGCGGTATAGGGGGATGTTCGTCGGGCGACGCTGGCAGAGTTGGCTGCTAGCATGGCTTTGAGGGGTGACATTTCCAGCGGCTGACAGTCCAATACTGTTACTTCTACTGTGTCGGAGCGTTTTCTCGGCGGCACGGTTTCTAGGAGTTGGTAGCGCTGCTGGGTGTCTAAATAAGCTCCTGCTTGCTGGGAAGGGATTAAATATTCTGAATTGGGGATGGGGAATTCTGGAGATGGAGGGGAGGTGTCAGCTATGTTTGGGCTGTCGGAGTTCTCGGTTGCTTCGGGAATTTGTTTAGGGTGTGGTGCGGTTGTAAAATTGTGATCAGATGGGGTTATTTCGCGCTCTGGTGCTGTATTCGAGCTTGTTTCTGTTGTTTGAAAGGATGCTGGTGCGATCGCCCCCACGGCTACCACAGCGTCACTTTCTGTGCTGCTGAATTCGCCGTCGCTTGGCTGTGGAGAAGTTGATGCGACTGCTATTGGGGGTTCGGCTGGGGTGGTGATTTCTGTTTTAATGGCGTCTGTGATTGGTTCAGCAGAGTTTTGGGGCGATGTAGTTTGTGGAATTATGTCGGGTTTTTGCGGAAACTCGGCTGGGGGTAGGGTTGATTCGTCTGGCTCGACTGCTGGAAAATTCGATCGACCGCAGATAATGGCCCGCCACACTTGACCTGTTGCGACGCCGCAATTCTGACATTCTTTGGCGCTAAAAGCGACTTGGGCACCGCATTCGTGGCAAGGTTTGTAAATTAGGGAATTTCCGCATTGTTGACAAAACTTGTTTGGATTGGGATTTTCAAATTGGCAGCGGGGACAGAGAAGCATAGGGGTTTTAAATTGGAGATGGGCGATCAAGTTTGGCGGTGGGGAGTTTTGGGTTTTGGGCTGTGAGTTAGCAGTTATGAGTTTTGGGCCTGACTCGCAACGGATAACTTTCATTGCCCTATGCCTTATTTTATCGGGATGAATTCAGAACTAAGATATTTCTTAGAACTGAGATGTTGCATCTGTGTCAGGAATAGGCCTCTTAAGCCAGATGCACAAAAATCTCTCTCGCTTCACAGGCCAAAAAGCCCGCCCCACCGGCGGCAGCGAGTGCGGGCCCGACAAGAAAAGTTATCTCATCAGTGGAACGGGCATCCTGCCTATGCTTAACAATGGTGCTAGATATCAGTTAGAAGGGATTTTCTGTAGAATCTTCTTGGAAAACGGTCTCTCGGGCGATCGATTGAATTGTTGAGAGGGGTACTTCACAGAAATATTTCCGCCGGAATTGTTCTTCGGAGACTGCTGCTAGGAATTGCGCTACAAAACGGGCGGCGATAGGGGAATTTGGCACGGAGAATTGGATGGATTGGCTATCTAATAAGGATTTGGGGATTTGCTCGGGTGCGTCTTCCTGCTGTACTGTTTCGGGTTGTCTGGTGATGTGGAAAGCTCGATCGCGATAATTGATTTTGAAACCGAGATATGTTAGGGTCTTGAACCCCAGTTGCAGGGATGTGTCGCTGATGCCGAGTTTTTGGCTTAGTTGCTGTCTGGTGACGGGTTTTTTGGTGCGGCTGAGGTATTTGGCGATGCCGATTAGCTGTTGGCAGATTTGCTGTGGGGCTACGGGTGGGGGTAAAGTATAGGCGATCGCGAGTTTTTTCTGAGTGTGCTGTGCTTGCCGAAACCAGATCCGCAGTTCGTCCCAGCTTGCGGGGCATTGTTTGAGGACGATCGAGTTTTCGCGATCGACCTTTTGGGAATTGTCAACTAGATTGTCGATCGGCGTTGGAGATTCTAAGTTTTTGCTGGCTGCTAACAACTCTTCATCATTATTTGTATGGCGCCAGTCTACGATCCAATCTATTTTAGTCTGGGAATTAATTTGATTGTCTTCCGTGCGTTCTTGCACTGCTACGAGGCGCACTTCATACCGCGATTTGTAAGTATTAAAATCGAGTTCAACCGTAACATCGCAGCGGCTTTGGGGAACTTCGTTTTGATTGTGTCCCCACCAAATGCCGGGAAATCCCGTATCGCTAGATTCGTCCCTAATTATAAATTCTGTTTTGATATATTCTACTTTTTGCCCTTTCAAATCCTTGATTTTTTGATTCCACAGATTGTCAAACCAGCAGTTTTCAATCAGCAATTTGGGTGCGGGGTTGCCCATACCGCAAGGTTCGAGCAATTTTAGTTCTTGAAATAAGTCTTTCCCTAATTCGGAGACAGTAATTTTTAGGTCGGCTTGAACGGGGGCGGCTGTTAGACTATCGGTCCTGTATTGTTGTCGCAGTTGCTGATTTACCGCATCTGTAAATAGGGGGATATTTTCAACTGGGAGACTCAATCCGGCGGCGAAAGGATGACCGCCAAATCTGTGCAATAAATGCGCTTGGTCTTTGACTAATTGGTAAAGGTCGATTTGATTGGCGGAACGCGCTGAACCCCTAGCAATTTTGGATGGGGAAAGTGTTTGTGATTCTGGATCTAAGAAAGAGGTAAATTGCGTTTCCGGGGAATTTTCGTTAATTTCTTCGCTTCCTTCTGTGCTGAATAAAATCACGGGGCGGCCGTATTCTTGGGCGATTTGTCCCGCTACTAATCCTAATACTCCTACCGGCCATTGGGGGTCGCTGAGGACGATGACGCTAGTAGTTGAGAGGTCGAGTTTGGCTAATTTGTGGGCGGCATCTTTGGCAACATCTTTTTGTAAAGATTTACGTCGGGAGTTGGCAATTTCGGTTAAATTTGCTAGTTCTTCGCAGCGTTTTTTGTCGCGGCTGGTTAGGAGTTCTACGCAGAAGCTGGCGTCACCTTGAATGCGGCTGACGGCGTTGATTCGGGGGCCGAGCCCGAAGGAAATGTCGGTTGGGCGATCGCCCGATCTTTTACACAGTTCGAGCAATTTTGCAACTCCTGGGCGCGTGGGATTTGCGATTTGTTTTTGCAGTTGTTGAATGCCGATTTGTGCTAGATAGCGGCTGTCTCCTGTAAGTTGGACTAAATCGGCAATTAAGCCGATCGCTACTAATTCTAATAAATCTGTGAGCGGGCGCTGCGGAATATCTGGTAATGTGTGATACAATGCTTCAACTAATTTGTAAGCTACTCCCACTCCTGAAAGGTTAAATAGTTGGTGGTTTGGGGGAAAGTAGCGGGGATTGATAATGGCTGTAGCTGGCGGGCGATCGTCAGGTAATGTATGATGGTCGGTAATAATTGTATCGATGTTTAAGCTAGTCGCATATTCGATTTCGGCGATATTTGTACTTCCGGTATCGCAGGTAATAATTAAGCTAATTCCCGATTTTGCTAAGGCGTCTATTCCTGGGATATTGAGTCCGTGAGATTCGGTTAAGCGGTTGGGAATGTAATAAGTTAGTTGGTCATTTTGAGCAAAAAATTCTCCCAGCCCGTCCCAAAGTACGGAAGTTGAGGTAATGCCGTCGGCGTCGAAGTCTCCCCAAATTGCGACTTTTTCTGCGCTGTTTCGTGCTTGCTGAATTCTTTCTATCGCCCAGTTCATTTCTAGTCCGAATTCAAAGGGACTTGCTGGTTGGTAAAGTTGGGGATTTAAGAAACCCGGTATTTGTTCGGGGTTTTGAATTCCTCTATACCACAGAAGTGCGGCGGCATAGTTTCCGGGAAGTTCTGGTGCATGGTTTCTGACAGCTTGGCTGATCCAAGCTGGGGGTTGGGGTAAGAGTTGATTTTGCCAGTTTTGAGGGGTTTCTGCCATTCGATTTTAGATTTTAGATTGTCACCACGGATCGAGCCGGGCGCTTATTTGGTAGAAGTTCACGGGGTTAGCGTGGCACAAGAGAAGGAGGAATCCGACCAGAACGAGTACTCAAGACAGATTCA
>NZ_JAUBPR010000101.1:0-24481 GCF_036700845.1 Microcoleus sp. S13_C5 | reverse complement strand
TTATTTGAGCGATGTCGAAAACTGTTAAATCTCAAACAGTTAATCAGTGGTTTGACTCATTTCTATTGGTGGCCGGAGGCAAAAGTTTAATCATGGTTAATCGACCGGACATGATATGAAAAGCCTAGGGCGTGTTTTCTGGCCTCGTTGTATCCTCGAAAGAAAATAGGCGAGCTCCGGCACGGAGTCTTGAGGAATCCTTGGAGACTTAAGTACGGAACAGTGGGGTTAGTTAAAACCCCTACTACCACCGCTCCAACCCAAAACCGGTAAGGCTGCGTCACGACCATCGACAAGTTGTCAATGGCATTCTGTGGATACTCAGAACCGGGACTCCGTGGCGAGACCCGCCAAAACGTTATAGTAAGTGGGTTCATGGTGGCAACACGGTTTTATCGGTGGCAAAAAGCCGATCAAAGGAAACAAGTCTTATAAGACCTACAAGCCGATGCTGACCAACTGCGAAAACTAGACTGTCCGGTTCATTACGTCGATCAAACCGTGATTTGTGCCCACCAACCCTCGGCTATGCTGGAAAAAAGAAGGCGAATCACAGGAAAAACTAGGCCGTTCTCGTGGTGGTTTTAGTAATAAAATACACATACGTTAAAGTGAGGGTAAAGGTAAACCTCTAACTTTTATTCTGAGTCGCTTGTCAACATAACAAGTCAATTTTTTTAGAACAATTGATGGAACAAGGAGCAGTAAGCGCATTCTGGTGCAGGTCGTCCGCGTCAACCCCCGGAAAGAGTCGTAGGAGACAAAGGTGCTGCCACGTCGTCGCATCCTTCGTGATCTAGGTCGGCGAGGTATCCGTTTTACCATCCCACGACTTTCAAATGAACTACGTCGCCGTTCTTTTACCCGTGAAATCTACCGTCAACGCAATATAGTTGAATGTGCTATCAACCGACTCAAGCAATGGAGACGTATTGCTACCCGATATGAGAAATTGGCTGAAAATTCTACAGCCATGATGACGATCGCCTGGAGTCTGTTGTGGTTATAGTTTGAAAACACGCCCTAGGGTGTTAGAGTTTACAAAAAATCATTTTTCGGGAGTAACTGATGGAATCAACTGAAAGTGGTATCGGATTTCAGGAATACTGGCAGATTTTGAAGCGCAGGTGGCTGCCAGCCTTAGCTGTATTCGCCTCGGTTGTTGCAGTCACCACCTACGCCACGCTGAAGGAAAAACCAGTTTATGAAGCAGAAGGAAAGCTGTTATTTAAGAAAACAACTCCTGGCTCTGCTTTAACAGAATTGGGAAAAGAAATCGGACAGTTGACTCCTGCGGCGGAGCAAAGTAACCCTCTGACTACCGAGATCGAACTGATTCGTTCTCTAGAAAATGTCGAAAAAACTATAAATAGGCTTAAGTTAAAAGACGAAAAAAATAATCATCTGAAAACAAAAGATTTTTTAAAAAAAATGACAGTAGCTACTATTCGGGGAGCTGATATCCTAACGGTTTCATACAAAGACAAAAACCCAAAAATAGCAGCCGATGTCGTAAAAACCCTGATGAATTTTTATATAGATAACAATCAAAAAGTGAATCGCCTAGAAGCTGTGTCTGTTCGACAGTTTATTGAAAAAAAACTGCCTAACTCAGACCAAGCTATGCGGAAAGCAGCGGCAGAATTGAGCAAATTTAAAGAAGATAATAAAGTTGTAAATCTTGAAGAAGAAGCTAAATCAGCAGTGGCAGTTATGGCGGGACTAGAAAGTCAAATCGACCAAGCTAAGTCGGATTTGCTCAATGCCAGTGCTCAGTCTAAAGCATTTGAAGACGAATTACAGATGAATCCCCAGCAAGCATTGACCGCCAGCACTCTCAGCCAATCTAGCACTGTGCAGGAAGCTCTCAAAGAATACAAACAAATAGAGCGGCAGTTAGCAATTGAGCAAAATCGCTACCTGGACAATTCGCCTATAATCACTAGGTTAGAAACTAAGAAAGCTACTATGAAAGCTTTACTAGACCAACAAATACAACAAGTTTTAGGTGGGCAACAGTCGTTGCAAAATCCAAGTTTACAGATAGGAGACGTGAAACCAAAACTGATCGAAGAATTTATCAAGGTAGATGTAGAACGCCAGGGTTTGGCTGAGCGAGTTACTATTCTATCAAACGCTCTAGCTGGCTACAAGCAGCGGGTAAAACTTTTGCCGAAGCTAGAGAAGGAAAAGCGAGAACTAGAAAGAAAACTCCAAGAAGCCGAAGCTGATTATCAGGAATTGCAAAAAAAACTCCAGGAAATTAGGATTACGGAAAATCAGCAAGTGGGGAATGCTCGGATTATCCAAAAGCCGAGTGTTCCGGAAGAACCAGTGCGTTCTCGCAAGTCTTTATTGCTGGTATCGGGCAGCTTGTTGGGAACTCTGCTTGCTATAGCTGCGGCGCTGCTTTTAGAGTCTCAAGATAAGTCTGTGAAAACTATTGAAGAGGCGAGGGAATTATTTGGGTTTACTTTGTTGGGGGTGATTCCTTTTCATAGAAAGCCTGAAAAAAATTATCGGCGCAATTCCTGGCCGCTTAAGTCGGCTGCACAGAATTTAGAGCTATCTCCCCGACAGATTGTTGTTAGGGATACTCCTCATACTTCGAGCAGTGCTGCTTACCGAATGCTTCAGGCAAATCTGAGGTTTCTGAGTTCTGATAAAGAGCTGAAAGTGATTGTTGTCAGTAGTTCGCTACCGCAAGAAGGTAAGTCTACTGTATCTGCTAATTTGGCTGTAGCTATAGCTCAATTAGGACGGAAGGTTTTGCTGGTAGATGCGGATATGCACTGTCCTGTTCAACATCGGATTTGGGAACTTCCCAATCAAGTAGGCTTGAGCAATGTGATAGTCGGACAAGCTGGGTTTGGGGATGCGATCGCCCAAGTCATGGATAATTTAGATGTGCTCACTTGCGGGGTGATTCCGCCTAATGCAATGGCTCTGTTGGATTCACAGCGGCTCACTTTATTAATTAAGCAATTTTCGGCTACTTATGATGCAGTGATTATTGATGCTCCTTCTCTGAATGTTGCTGCTGAGGCTCTGATTCTGGGGAATAAAGCAGATGGGATTTTATTGGTAGTGCGGCCTGGTGTTCTTAATTCGGGTACTGTGGCTTTTGCGAAGGAGCTATTGAAGAAATCAAGCCAGCACGTTCTGGGCTTAGTGGTGAATGGAGTAAGTCCTAAAAACGAACCGCACAGCCATTACTATTTTACCAATGAATCTTACGCTCAAGAGCAGAGTCCTGGTATCAATAAAATAACGAATAATCCGTAACCAATAACAACAGTTAACAGTTAACTGTTAACTGTTGTTATTGGCAGTCGCACTCCGAAAGTCGAGCCTAGTCCTTCCCCAGGACTTTCGGCCCAGACAGTCCCGCCGTGGAGTTCCACGAGATGGCGGACGATCGCCAATCCCAGTCCCAGCCCGCCGTAATTGCGCGTAGAAGTGCTGTCAGCTTGGCGGAAGCGATCGAACACAAAGGGCAAAAACTCCTTGCTGATGCCAATTCCCGTATCTCTGACAACGATCGAAACAGAGTGAACCGGAGACGGCCCAGACAACATCGCCCCACCCGCTGCTCCCGGTTCCCCATCCTCCGAGAGCGTGATTTCCACGCGACCCGACGGCGGCGTAAACTTAATAGCATTCGAGAGCAAATTCCACACCACCTGCTGCAAACGAGTAGCATCGCCCCTCACCAAGCTCACCCCTTCGCCACAAAAACTCACCAATTCTATTCCCCTAGCTTCAGCATCAGGACTCAGCGCTTTCACCGCCGTTTCTACAATCCGCACCAAATCCACTGGGAACAGCTTCAAACACACTTTGCCACTCACAATCCGGGAAACGTCCAGCAAATCTTCAATCATCTGAGTCTGCAACCGCGCGTTTCGCTCAATAGTCTCCAAACCCACAGCCGTTTTTTCCGGACTCATCTGGCGCTGCCGCAGCATCTGGGCCCAGCCCAAAATCGCGTTCAGAGGCGTCCGCAACTCGTGAGAAAGCGTTCCCAAAAACTGGTCTTTAATCCGGTTGGCCTCCGCTGCTTCCCGGTAAAGCCGCGCATTATCGATCGCCACCGCCGCATCCCGCGCCAAATCCTCCAGCAAAACCAAATCGTCCTCCCCGCAGCGACGGCCCGACTCCCCGCACAGCAACGAAATCGCTCCCAGCGTCCGCCCGCGAGCGATCAGCGGCACGCAGATTGCCGACAGCACCTGGGATTGGGAGCGCAGCACCAACTGCAGTTCCCTGTCCGGCACAACCGCCTCGATCACCCATTCCGGTATTTCAGGGTAGAGCTTAGACTCACCAGTCCGCAGCACCTTTGCTACTCCGTGCCGTCCCTGGGGGTCTAGCGGCATACGCCGATCGATTTGCCACAGCAGAGCGACTTTGCTCGGATCTGAGTGAGCAACTGCTTGCAAGCGGATTGAGCCGTCGGCATCAAGCAAATGCACACAGCACCAATCCCCCAGCGCCGGTACTGTTAAATCTGCCAAACCTTGCAGCGCCTTCTCGTAATCCAGGGAAGCCGACGACAGCAAAGCCAAAGCTTGAGCGCTAAAATAGGCTGTTTGGGCCGAGCGCTGGCGATCGTCAATATCAGTACAAGTCCCGAACCATTTGAGAATTTTCCCCTCAGCGTCCCACACGGGCAATGCCCTGCCCAGATGCCAGCGGTAAGCTCCGTCAGATGCCCGTTTAAAGCGGTATTCCACCTCGTAAGTCTTCCCTGTCTCCACCGAGGTCTTCCAGCTTTCTACAGCATCTTCCACGTCATCTGGATGTAGGGCTAGCTGCCACCCCCAGCCTTGAGTTTCCTCCAGCGTCAAGCCAGTATATTCAAACCAGCGCTGGTTGTAGTAGTCGAGCCAGCCGTCGGCTGTGGCAGTCCAAACTATTTGCGGGATGGCTTCAGCGAGGACGCGATACAACTGTTCGCTGGCTTCGGCTTGGCGACGGGCGGCCTGTTCCCGCGCCAAAGCCCAATTCCGCTGTTCTTCGGCTTCTTTGCGAGCGGTGATGTCGCTAATCACGCCGATCCATTTGCAGGGATTGCCTTGTTTGTCAAGCACTGCTTTACCCCGATCAATCCAGTGGAGCAAGCGACCCCGCTGGCACTGAACGCGGTATTCCTGAAAAAATGGGGCGGCAGAACTGTCTGGCGCACTCAAATACCGATCGACGGCGGCCAAAACTCGATCGCGGTCTAGCGGGTGCAAGATACTGTTCCAAGCTGCTCTTGTCCTCGGAAATCCGCCTTTTTCGTACTCCAAATGTTCGTCTACGTGACCGAACCACAGCACGATGTCGGTCTCGATATCCCATTCGTAAATCAAATCGCTGGCACTTTCGGCAGCAATCCGAAACCGCTCTTCAGACTGTCGCAGCACTTCCAGAAATTTAAACCGTTCAGTCACGTCCAAAACCAGAGACAGCACCGATATCAACTGTCCCGAATCGCTGTAAAAAGCCGAATTGTACCACTCACAGTGTACCAACGCACCCCACTTATTATAATTGCTGTTGCGAACTACATTCCAGCGATTTTCTGGTTTTTTTAAACTATAAATGGCAGATTCTACATCTTCAAAATCGCCCTTAGAAATAAAGTTCCATTCGCTAAAATGCTTGCCTAAAACTTCTATTTTTTCCCAGCCAAAAATCTTCTGTGCCGCAGGCGACCAGCCACTGAGACAAAAGTTTTCATCCCACTCAATCACCGCTAGGGGCGTATTTTCAAAATGAGAAGTGAGTTTTTGCAGCGCCTCGCGCAGGGATGCTTCTACTTGCTTGCGCTTAGTAATATCGCTAAAAGAAATAGCAATTCCATCGCCCAATTTAACGGTCATAATCCGAAACCAGCCGACAATGCCTTCGTTGTTGTAATAAATCTCGGTATCGAGGGGAATTCCTGTTTCTACAACTTGCACGTAACGGTCGAACAAATTGTTATCTTTATGACCCGGTAGCACTTGCAGCAATCGCTTGCCTGTTAATTCTTCAGGGGTATGGTGTTGCATTTTTGCCGCTGCGGGATTGACGTATTCCCATTCAAAATCCACAATTGTGGATTCGTCGCGAATGCTGCGGAATACGTTAAATCCGTCTAGAGATAATTCCTGAAAAACGCGGAAGCGTTCTTCGCTTTCTTGCAACTTGTCTACAGCGTCAAGCAGGAGTTCCTCGACTCGCTCGCGTTGTGTTATTTCTGCGAGCAATTGCTGATTAATTTGCTGGAGTTCCGTTGTGGGGAATGGGAGGGAATTTTTAATGGCAGAGTCGGCTTGCCGTCGATCGACCTTTTGGGTTCCCAGCGCCGTATTTCCTGGTAAAGAGGCCCCCCTAGCCAAAGCCAACACTTGAGCAACCCAGGGTATCAGGGACGCTACAGCCCACAAAGAGATGATAGCGGTAACGGCGGCGATCGAACTTGACAGCCAGTAGCTGGGATGCACCAGCATCCAAACTTGCATCAAGTGAGTTGTCCCGCCGCACAAAAACCAGGCTCCCAATAGGAGAAACCCCTTGCTCAAAGGCACGTCCCGCTGCTTCCGGGCATAGTATGTCAGAATTGCTGGAATTGAATAATAAGCCAAGGCAATTAACAAATCGCTGACGGCTTGCAGTCCCATCAACTGGGCTTGCCACTGGCAACAGCCATCTTGGGGAATAAAATTGTGGTTAAATGACATAATCTTAATAAATGGCAGCATTTCGGCTTTCCTGTGCGATCGATCCTAGTTGCACTTGTGTTGCTGACCCGCTAATTCCTAGTTTATACACAAAAAAACAGAAAACAAGAGTGGCTTTAGTCCAGGGATGAAAGTTCACAGCAGGCTTTAACCTGCCTGCAATATTCCTACATTTATTGAGAGGTTGAGGAAGAGTGAGGTACTATAATTCCCAAGGAGGTACGAAATTCAATGCTATCTTTTGAATTCACAACTTACGCAAAAACCGAGCAATTGAGCGCACTTGATGAAGGGATTACTAGAGTGCCGTTCATGAAAACGGTTTAGCTACAAGCTTGCAATATTAGATAAATTTATCTTTATTGAATCCATTTTTTGATAAGTTTGCAGATTCAGAAATCCCTTCAACATAGGAGAATCGACCTCTACTTGGAGGCTCAGAAATCCTCCCGGAGCAGATTGATGCTTGGAGCGTAGCATCCCCGCGTCTCGCCCCGGAATCAAAACTAATCTGTACCTGTATCAAAGTCTACTAAATTCTGCTACTAAATCGGTTAATGTCACAGATTATCTTCCAGTAAAATTTCTGAAACCATCTCGAATTAAACCTCCATGCGCTTAGAGCAGCTTCAAGCATTTCTTTCAGTTGCTGAAACTGGTAGCTTTCAGCAAGCGGCCCGGAAGTGTGGCGTTACCCAATCGACTATTAGCCGCCAAGTGCAGGGATTAGAAGCGGAGGTGGGTTTGTCGCTGTTTCACCGCACGGCCCACGCGAAACTGACTGTGGGAGGGGAATGCCTGCTGCCTCACGCTCGCAAAATCTGTCAGACTTGGCAAAATGCTGCTGAAGAATTGGGAGACTTACGGGCGGGAAAGCAGCCGGAACTCTGCGTGGCTGCGATTCACTCGGTTTGCGCTGCTTATTTGCCGCCTGTGCTGCAAAAGTTTTGCCGCGACTATCCAGACGTGCAGTTGCGGGTGACTTCCCTCGGGAGCGATCGAGCCCTGAAAGTCCTCAAAGACGGTTTGGTGGACATAGCGGTGGTGATGAACAACCGCTATTTTACTCAAGCCCCGGAAATGTTGGTTGAGGTGCTCTACAATGAGCCGATCGAGGTGTTGATGGCGGCGGGTCATCCCCTGGCCCAGTACGAACGAGTACCTTGGCCGGAATTGGTTTGTTACCCGCAAGTGGTGTTTAAGGACGGGTACGGAATGCAGCGGATGGTGCAAGAACAATTTGGACGCATGGGTGCTAAACTTCATGCTGTTTTGGAACTCAACACTCTTGATGCTTTTCGGGGTGTGGTGCGACAGGGAGAATTGATTGCTTTGCTGCCGCATTCAGCTTTGGTGGACGCGAAGGGCGATCGCACTTTAGCAATTCGGTCGATCGCCCAAGATCGGTCAAATTCCAAGGTTTCGACGATCGGTCAATTGGCAGCAGATCCCACTTGGACTCGCGAAGTGGTGTTGGTGACAACTCACGATCGAATGCAAATTCCGCCGATCGCCCATTTCTGGAATCTGGTACGCGAATTTGTGCCGCCATTAGATTTAATCAAGCTAGAAAAATCAGGGAGTTAATTCGATAATTTTGAATTGAATTTGGGAACTTTTAAATTGAAACTGATTCAATTATTACCAATTACTAACTACCAATTACTAATTACCAATTACTAACTACCAACTACCAATTACCAATTCCCAACTTCAAAAGTTATGAGTGACGCATTTAGAGAATTGCTGCGAAAAATTGGCAGCGGAGTACACACAGGAGAAAACTTAACTCGATCCGAAGCAGCAGCAGCCACGCGGATGATGCTGCTGGGAGAAGCAACACCGGCTCAAATCGGAGCTTTTATGATTTCCCACCGCATTAAACGGCCCACTGGCGAAGAATTAGCCGGGATGCTCGATGCTTATGAAGAATTGGGGCCTATGCTTGCCCCCCCAAACCGAGAAAAAGGGTTTTCCGTCTCTACCGTCGCCGTGTTTGGCGTTGCTTACGACGGGCGATCGCGCACGGCTCCAATTAGCCCTTTAACATCCCTAATTTTAGCCGCCTCTGGCGTGCCAACCCTCATGCACGGGGGTGATACCATGCCAACCAAGGAAGGCATTCCCCTGATTGAAATTTGGCGCGGTTTGGGAGTAGACTGGAGAAAACTAAGTTTAGAAAAAGTCCAACAAGTTTTTGACAATACGGGTTTAGGTTTTGTTTACCTTCCCAAGCATTTTCCTCAAGCCGCCGCTTTAGTTCCCTACCGCCGCGAAATTGGTAAACGGCCACCTTTTTCCACAATGGAGTTGATGTGGTGTCCCTGTGCCGGCGACGTTAACGTCATCTCCGGTTATGTCCACCCGCCGACAGAAGGTATGTTTCAAAAAGCCTTTGAGCTACGGGGAATCAAAAATTATACCACAGTCAAGGGATTGGAGGGAAGCTGCGATTTGCCGCGCGATCGTACTGCGATTATCGGCATTGCTAAGCCGAATGCCGAGTTCGAGCGACTGCTTTTAGCCCACGGAGATTACGGTTTTAGCAACACCAATCCTGCCTTTGAATCAGCCCCAGAGTTATTCAAACAAATGCAGGAAGTCTTGCTGGGAAAACCCTCCGAATTGATGCAGTCCGCTATCTGGAACGGCGGATTTTATCTGTGGCGCTGTGGAATTTGTTTAGATATGAACTCGGGTTTGATTGAGGCAGAAACTTTATTGAGTAGCGGTCAAGTTGTTCAAAAACTTGAGGAAGTTAGCCAAGCCGTTAGTGTTTTGAGTTGAGAATGATTAATCAGATTGTGTGTGCAGTGGACACCTACATTGAGCAGGTTTTGTACACAGCACCCTACCGAGAGCAATTTTTCTTCCTTCTTCCCTCTTCCGACTTCCCCGGACTGATATCCGTTACATCCGTTACAGAATCCGTTGCCGAACTTCCCTGTTCCTTCTTCCCAATGACTAATCATAAAATTGCTGTAATTGTGCTTGCAGGCGGTCAAAGTTCGCGGATGGGTAGGGATAAAGCTCTGCTGGAAATTGAGGGCAAATCCCTATTGCAGCGGGCGTTGGAAGTTGCCGCAGTTGTAACCCCCGAAGTTTATGTTCTAACTGCTTGGCCCGATCGCTATCGATCGACCTTAACCGAAACATCCCAATTTCTGGTAGAGTACAATCCGGGTTCCGGGCCATTGGTTGCATTGACTCAGGGATTGACAGAAATTGCCGCAGAATGGATTTTACTGTTAGCTTGCGATTTGCCTTTGTTGGATGCCCAGATTATTCAGAATTGGGCAAGTCTGTTAACAGAATTTCCCCCATCAACTTTAGCAGTTGTGCCTTATCAAAATTCGCGCTGGGAGCCTTTGTGTGGCTTCTACCGCCAACAATCTCTGCCCAGTTTGCAAAGTTTTATTGACAAAGGGGGGCGTTCCTTTCAATTGTGGTTAAATCAAATTTCCGCAATCCCTTTACCTGTGGGGGAACGAGAAGCACTAATGTTATCGAATTGCAATACATTAGAAGAGTTTGAGCAATTAAAAGGTAAAATGGTTAACGGTTGACAGTTGACTGACTAATGACTAATGACTAATGACTACTGACTAATTACTAATTACTGATGATTAACGAATATTGGTTGCTCGATCGCAATATAACTTTCCTCAATCACGGCTCTTTTGGGGCCTGTCCGATTCCCGTACTCGAAGCGCAAACCATTTTTCGAGAACAACTGGAAAGAGAACCTTTGCGCTTTTTAATGCGGGAATTTGAACCCTTGTTGGATAATGCAAGAAATCAGTTAGCCACATTTATCGGTGCGAGTGAGGAGGACTTGGCGTTTGTCCCGAATGCGACCACGGGAGTAAATGCTGTTTTGCGATCGCTCTGTTTTTCTCCCGGCGACGAGTTACTAACTACAAATCAGGAATACAACGCTTGCCGCAACACACTTAATTTTGTAGCCGAGCGTACAGGCGCTAAAGTAATAGTAGCAGAAGTCCCCTTTCCCATTGAGTCACTCGACCAAATTATTGAAGCAATAATTAAGTGCGTTTCACCGCAAACAAAGTTAGCTTTATTAGACCACGTTGTGAGCCAAACAGGTTTAATCTTTCCCATCAAACAGTTAGTCGGCGAGTTAGCTAACCGTGGCGTGGATGTATTGGTAGACGGAGCTCACGCGCCGGGAATGGTAGCACTGAATTTAGATGAAATTGGCGCGGCTTACTATACGGGAAATTGTCACAAATGGCTGTGCGCTCCGAAAGGTGCGGGCTTTTTATACGTGCGACGTGACAAGCAAGATGCCATTCGGCCCACTACAATCAGTCACGGTGCTAACTCGCCCCGCGCTGATAAATCGCGCTTTCAGCTAGAATTTGACTGGATGGGAACAGTCGATCCTAGCCCCTATTTGTGCGTGCCTGTAGCTATTGATTTTATGGGTTCTTTATTGAGCGGCGGCTGGTCGGAATTGAGGGCAAAGAATCATGCTTTAGCATTGGCGGGGAGAAACATATTGGCAGACAAATTAGATTTGCCGCTGCCTTGTCCTGATGAAATGGTGGGTTCGATGGCTGTTGTGCCACTGGCAGACGGCCAGTCTGATGTTGTTGCAAAGGGAGGAATTCCACCTTTGCAAGAGGCGCTGTGGGAGATTTTTAAAATTGAAGTTCCGGTGATTCCTTGGCCGAATGCTAGTAAGCAGTTGGTGAGAGTTTCGGCTCAGTTATACAATACTTTGCCGCAGTATCAATATTTAGCTAAGGCACTGGTTGAGCTGACGAAAATTTGACCTGGGGCTTCCAGAAAATAAACATAACACCCAGCTACAAACAGTTATATGTTTGTAGTTAGGGTGTTGGTTCTCATAGTTGGGGAGAAGACAGACTATTCATCCTTACTATAAACGTACTAAAGGTTATACAAATAGGCACAATTAGAGTGAAAATTCTGCAACAAATTACCTTTATTACTCTTTAATTTTGCTACTATTTACCTTAAATAAAAAACTCAAAAAACAACAGCTCTAAAACCCATGACCCTCCACTTCGCCTATTCTCCCCAACCGAATAAAATTTTTAAATAACCCGCAAAATTTCCTAAGTTAAAACAGGGTTGTCAAATCGGATAGCGCACAACTTCCGCGCAACAGAATATAATGTATCCACACTTGCATTTTTGCAGACAAAACAAAGGAAATAAAAAGAGGCGAATACCATGTCCAATGCCATGATGGTAATTTACCCCTATCGCGAACTGTACACCTGGGTTTTTGACGACGAGCGAGTCGGACTTGTCCGAGAACCATTTGTTCAGGGCGTCCCCGAAATGATTAACGCGCTTGTCGCAGACATTCCCAATGCCGCTCAAGGTTTCCGACTTTTATTCTCAGCCAATCCATTTCCCGGATATCAAGCAGAAATGCTGTGGTTGAAAGAAGAATACGGCGGTAACTGGTATCGGTGGGAAGCGAAAAATCTCGAAGGCTGGCTGTGTCCGGCTATGTTCAAATACTTTCCCGAAGCACCGCCCAAGTTTTACTGCAAAGCTGAAAAACTGCAATAACCAACAGCAAGTCAATGAAAAACTTGTCAATTTTTAAAAGAAACTTTGTTGAACGAGTCGATCAAACATCTCGAAAAAAGCCTAAGTTCTTCCTATATATAGTGGGGCTATTTTTCCTAGTCTTCACCGCCGCCATCTCGGCCACAATGGGGGCAATTACTGCCCTGTTAGCTCCCGTGGAACCCCCAATTATCAATAGAGTATTAGAGGCGACTGGCTTTGACTATCTATCCTCCAACCACTCTGGATACCGCCTGTCGCGGTCAGTTAATATCTTGATATTGGGAATTGACCGCGTGCCAGAAGCTGGAGCCAATTCCCCTAAGATTTTTGAGGGCCGCAGCGATACAATACTCTTATTGCACCTCGATCCTAGAGATAAATCTATTAGTTTGCTTTCAGTCCCACGAGATACTAAAGTCGAAGTTCCCGGAATTAGCTTCAGCAAAATTAGCGAAGCCAATGCTAGAGGAGGAGCAGCTTTGGCGACGCGATTAGTTAGCAGTATGCTGAACAATACGAGAATTGAACGATACGTGCGAGTCAGTAGCAGTGCGTTTCGGGAATTAGTCGATTTGTTGGGCGGAATTGAGGTATTTGTACCTCGCGCGATGTCCTATACAGATACCGTCCAAAAGTTAAAAATAAACTTAGGCCAGGGATGGCAAACTCTCAACGGAGAACAAGCAGAACAATTTGCTCGATTTCGGAATGACGGTTTAGGAGATATCGGCCGCATTCAGCGACAGCAATCTTTAATTCAAGCTATTCGCGACCGCCTCGCAAGTCCATCAGTATTGGTGCGCTTGCCACAAATTGTTCGATTGATGCAAAAATATGTGGATACCAACCTAAATTATGAGGAAATATTGACGCTGGCCAATTTCGGTTTGCAATTGGAGCGAGATAATTTTAAAATGGTAATGTTGCCTGGACGTTCTAGTTCAAAACAAGGGGATTTGAGGAGTTATTGGATTGTAGATGCGAGCGGGCTTGAGCGCATTATGACACAATACTTGAACCAGAGCGTGCCGGATTTTGCCCAAGGACGAATTCGCAATCCCAGCGAGTCCGTGTTGCCCAAAAACATCAAAATATCTGTCCAAAACGCTTCTAGCAAACCGACAACCGCCAAAACAGTTGCTGAATTTCTCACAAAAAAGGGCTTTTTTAATGTATCTGTAGTGCAGGATTCGCCCCAGAAGGAGCGTCAAAGTCAAATTATTGTTCAGCAAGGCGATTTAGAGGCAGCGAATCTACTGAAAAAAGAGTTAGGCGGCGGTAAAATTGAAGCATCTTCTACGGGTGAAATCAATTCTGACTTGACCCTTCGCGTTGGCGAGGATTGGGTAAAGCGATTTTAATTAGTCATGAGTCAATTACCATGAGTGCAATATCTGTGAAAAGTGTTTTCCGAATTTTCCTGAGCCTGATTTTAAGTTTAGTGTTGGCTTTTGGGTGGGTGCTGCTGCTGAGTGCTACTCCGGCATTGGCCCTACCGAAAACAAATATTAATTACACAAATATTAATTTGTCCGATCGCGATTTTTCCAACTCGGATTTAGCGGGGGGAACATTTGTCGCTGCTGAAATGCGGGGAACAAATTTTCAAGGTGCTGATTTAACTAATGCGATTTTGACTAAGGGAGTTTTGCTGAATGCCAACTTGTCAGGTGCCAACCTCTCCGGTGCTTTGGCAGATAGAGTTACATTTGACGGCGCTAATTTGACGAATGCTAATTTTTCCGAGGCAATTATGACTCGAACTCGGTTTTTTGATGCTGCAATTTCCGGCGCTGATTTTACTGACGCGATTATCGACGCTTATCAAGTGACTATCCTGTGCGAGAAAGCAGATGGTGTCAATCCCGTGACGGGAGTTTCTACCCGGGAAAGTTTGGGGTGTCCCTAGGAATTCACACTTAAAGAAAATCCCTGGCTAATTATTTGATTAGGTGCACCTGTAGCGAGGTGAAATACACAAATTAAAGCCCCTCTCCTGCAAGGCGAGGGGTTTGAGGAAATTTCCAAGTATCGGCTCTATCGAGCGCTACAAATGCCTGTGCTGGCAGTACCAACTACCAAATCGGAATTCAACAGCAAATCTAAATCGGTGTCGGGATTAACAGCATACAAATCGACTTTATCTCTACCCAAAAATACCCCGATCAAAGTCCCGATTCCCGCACCGCCGAGCACCTCTTCAGTTGCGATCGCCCGATCGCCCGTAACACCTGCGATCGCCGCCGCTGCTGCTGCACCCAACGCCGTATTCTTAACCAGATTACCAACATTAACGCCCTTGGTAACAGTTTCTTTCCTAGTAATCAGTTGCGAAGTGGCATTGAGAGGCACTCTGCTGCCGTTGATGATACTTAATTCTTGAGCCACAAACTGAACGCCCGAAGCAGTCGATCGCAATTCGCCGCTAATTTTCGAGCCTTCCGGTATCAGCACTTGGCCATTACTTCCTGTGATATCCGAAGCTACCGTCAGCGTAATCGGAGACTTGTCATTAGGGGCGAGCAAAATCTTGCCTTTTGCATACTCGATTGGAATAGTCACCCCCCTGGGAATTTTCACAGCCACAGACTCGCTAACATCAATCTTAGCAATGTAAGGAGAATTAATTGCTCTTGCTTGATTGCTACTCACTAATGTTTGATAGATAAAAGCAGCTACTTCAGCTCGCGTTGCTGACTTGTTCGGTTTGAGAGATTTAGGATTGGGATAGCTGACAACCAACTGTTTTTCAGTAGCAGCCGCCACGCTTTTTACAGCATAACTTTGAATCTCACCCGCATCATTATAGTAGCTGAGAACATCTTGAAAATCGCACTTAGGCTCATAGCCCATTCCGTTATTTAAAGCGACTACAACTTGAACGCGAGGAATCTGCTGTGTCGGCCTGAAAACATTGCCGGGATAGCCAGACATCCATCCCATTTCGTAAGCTTCGGTGATCGCCCCGCTTGCCCAAAAATTAGACGGAACATCGGCAAACCTAACAGCAGCGCGGGTTTTTGCCTTTTTCACAGAACGGATCATTGCCGCGAATTCAGCCCGCGTTACCGGTGCATCCGGGCGAAAACTGCCATCGGGAAATCCTTTGATAATGCCTCTTTCTGACAAATCTTGAATAAAGTCTTTTGCCCAGTAGTTATTATTAACATCCGAAAAAGCTGTCTGAGCAAAAGAAGGCGCGGGAGCTAGCATCGGCGCTGCGGTTCCGGCAACGGTTCCCAAGGTTAATAAAACAGATGTACCGGATTTAATGCGATGTAATACAGACATTTTTGATTCTCCAAGTTACACAATTTTTTTATTGAGGAGAACTAAGCTTTTGATAGGCTGATTGATTCCTGTCCAACTTGCTCTTTCCCTCAGTTATGTAATCATTATTGAAGAATTTTACTTCTGGTGCGGGGAAGATACGGTCTTTTAAAATAAATATTTTGATCCTTGTTTTGGGGTTTTAAAATGCTTAAAATCCTTAAAATCCTTATGTTGCTTATCTTCCTTATCTACCTTGTCTCTGCAATTAACAGGATTTAGGGACAAAGCCGAAAGCCGTTTGATACAGCAATTTCCAGGTTCATGGAGTACGGTTGCAAGGGTTTGTCAACCATTTTGGTAAGTGTTTGGGATTAAGGTGTACTCTATTTCCCTGGAATCTGCTGTATTAGTTAACTATATTAACTAAAAGTGAATATAATTGACTCGATGGAGAAATACCTGTTTGTTGCTTATGAGTAGCCTGACCTTTGCCTCTGCCCATCAGCTAGCGCGAATGATTCGCGATCGCGAAGTCTCTGCCGTCGAAGTTCTCGACGCTTACCTTACTCAAATCGCAAAGCACAACTCGCAATTAAACGCCATTTGTACGCTGGATGAAGACAATGCCCGTACTAGAGCAAAACTTGCCGATGAAGCCCTAGCCAGAGGAGAAAACTGGGGTGCTTTACATGGGGTTCCCATCACGATTAAAGACATTTTTGAAACAGCCGGACTCCGCACCACAGCAGGCTATATTCCCCTCAAAGATTATGTGCCTCAACAGGATGCAACTGCTGTTGCGAGATTGCGGGCAGCAGGTGCTGTCATTATGGGAAAAACCAACATGGCGGAACTAGCTGCCGATTATCAAAGCACAAATTCTCTGTTTCCACGGGTGAATAATCCTTGGCATCTTGACTACACACCTGGGGGCAGTTCTGGAGGGAGTGCCGCGGCTGTCGCAGCCGGACTTTCACCGTTGGATTTGGGCAACGATTTCGGGGGTTCGGTGCGTCAGCCTGCTCATTTCTGCGGCATATATGGTTTAAAGCCGACAGATCGCCGTATTTCTACAGCAGGGCAGATTCCTGAAGTGCCGGGAATGCCGCTGTCTATTCGGCAAATGATGACCGTTGGGTGTTTTGCTCGATCGCTCGAAGATATCCGGCTGTGTTTTTCGTTAATTGCAGGCGCGGATCTGCGGCGCCCTGATGTCCCGCCGGTTCCGCTCGATCGACCCTCTGGCAAGCCTTTGCAGGATCTCAAAATCGCTTGGACTGCTGAATGGGCCGAAGTTCCCGTTGCTTCTGAAATTCGAGCAGCTATGGAGTTGATCGTGCAGACACTCTCTCACGCAGGTGTCCAAACCGAACGCTGGCTTCCCAAAGACTTTGACCTTTCCAAAATATTGAATCTCTACGGGCGGATGTCAATGTACCTCACTATCTACGCTCAACCGCAGGATAGATATAACCTGCGTCGTAGTTTAGGGTTAATCTTCCGCACCGCAACCCAAGGCGACAAGGAACTCCGAAAATTGGGAGATTTCAGCCGATTGCTACCTGAGATATTGAATCCAAGTTTGAAAAGATATTTCGAGGCACTCACACAGCGCGATCGCTTCACTGCCCATATAGATGAAGCATTAGAACCGTGGGATGTATGGCTTTGTCCGGTTGCGGCAACCGCTGCGTTTACCCATTGTCCCGCTTGGAGTGCCGTTGACATTGATGACAGATCCTATCCTTATGCAGTGGCAAACGGGGCTTACACCATGCCTTCTAATCTCAGCGGACATCCTGCCGTGGTAATTCCAATTGGACAAACTCAAAATGGTTTACCGATTGGAATGCAAATTGTTGGTAAGCGGTGGCGTGAGATGGAGTTGTTGGCGATCGCAGAAGCGATCGACAAAGTGGTTGGTAGCTTGCAACACCCACCTGGTTACTGAGCATTTTATAAAGTTTCACTTGATGGTGAAGAATACAATCAGTGGTAGGGTGCGTCAGGTTTGAGATGAGCGGGCACAGAAAATCAGATGATGACGCACCCTTCTTGGGTGGTGTGTCAAGATTAACTCGCATACAATTTTTTTTCAATTTTTATAGGTAGTATTGCAGTATGGGTGAGTTAATTGTGCGTTTTTTAAAGTTCCTAAACCCCCATCAGCTTTTCTTGTAATATGATCGATACTATTAAATCGGCAAGGCAGATACCCTCCACAAATTTTACAAACTGGCCAGCCTGGTAGAGCCTCTCTGATAAACGCAGATGCTTTGGTTTCTCTAGAAAATTCTTTACTCACAATTTCCCCAGTGTCGGCTTTCTTGGGAATTTTCAGAGTCGAAAATCTTTTATCGCCGGATCTTATTTCTGTGATAACATTCTTTTTATCTATACCTCCTGACAACTTAGTAATTACTTCTAAGTAGAAGTCTCTCACTAACTCTCTAGCTTGTAATGCGTCACTCTTCTTAGCAACAAGTTGTGGAACCATATCATAATTCCAAATTACCCATTCAAAGTCTTTTCTTACCTTTATCAATTTAGACCAGGATTTAGTCTGTTGTAAATGTAAAATTAAACTAACCACCCCATAAAAGGAACCAATTTTTGGCTTTCCTTGCTGAGTATAAAAGTATACCAGTGGATGTAAACCCAGAGATGAAGGATCGCTGCTATTGATTCTTTGAGCCACTTTTTTGCACTCCTTTAGTAGCTCAATAGTTTTATCGCCTTTTAAATCTTCTCCCAACTGATTATCGGTTGATATGTTATTGACAATATTTATAAATTCTAAAATCAATTCCAGCTTATCCGAAGATGAAAGATTCCCCACAATTGGTACATCTAAGGTTTTAATGGGATTTGAAAGTTTGGGCTGAAATATAAGTTGGTGTATTTCTTGCGCTACTTTTTCAATCTCATCCTGTTTTTCTTTAGTGAAATCAGACCAATATTTATGACCATTCCCACTTCTCACGATCGCACGCGCAGCCACACCATTAGGTGTTTTACGTGCTAGTAGCAACCTCATCTCAGTCTCGCTAATGGGGGCTGCTTTCTGGTTGATTTTGAAAAAAGATTCCTCCGCTTTCATAGCATCACCTTCAACCCATTGAAGTGAAATCGCTGAGGCCCCTAAGTTCCTAGCTCTTTCCAGCATTTTAGGATTAAATTGACCAGGCTGTGAAGTCAATGATTGATAATCTTTGTAAGCTCCTATTTTCTCTTTAATTAGTTTGCGAGTTTCTTTGGCTGCCTCTTTCTGTTCGTCAGTGATGTTGCCGTCATAAAATAGTTTAGAAAATTTACCATCGCCATAATCATCATTAATCCAAGCAAGTAACGAACTCACTCGATGAGAACCATCAACAACAAAATAGTGGCTACTACCTCGCCAAAGAATAACTGCGGGAATTAAATCTCCATCTAAAAAGCTTTCAATAAACTCGCATATTTTTGCTGCATCCCATTCATTAGTTTCTCTTTGAAAATCCGGTTTTCGCAAAAACGGATAGAAAAAAGAACTTTCTTCTAGATCGCGAATACTTATAGTGAGGATACTTCTTCCCATATTGCGTTCGGGCTGATCTTTAATTTCAAATGCTTCTCGGGGAATAAGTGCATCTAGACTAACTGGGGAATTTTTGGATAATTTTGCCATTTTAAGTACCGATTGTTAATTTTTAGTATTTCTTGACTTTTCGCTTAATAAGCTTCCGTTTGGGCGGTGCAAGTCAGGTCAATTTTGATGGCTGAATCAGGTGGCATATTGGGAGTTCAGAATGCCGCGGAAGTCAGCCATGATGACTACTGACTAATGACTAATGACTAATAGAGGCTAGCGGCTCCCAACTGGTCACATCTTCAAATAAAGATTGATAGCCCGCTGCATTCGGATGAAGCCCATCTGAAATCAGGCGCGATCGCCACCAATCACTGCCCCGATTTATCCATTTATCAAAAATATCTAAATAGGGAATTCCCCGCAACTGACAAGCTAATTTCGTTGCTTCCTTGTAGCGATATTGGTCAGCATGACTGTAATACAAACAATCTTGAAAAGGCATTTTACTTTCATCCACCGGCACCATCCCGACAAATATCACCGGACAAAGTTGTTTGGAAGTGTCTAATAAATTATCCAAAACAGTTTTAAAATGTTCAAACTCAGTGTAGCTGCGCCCGGTAGGCGACTGCACTCTCGCCGAATCGTTGAGGCCTACGGAAAGAATAATCGCATCCGGGACGCGGTTTCTGAGCTCGCCACGCTGGCGAAACTCGTTTTCGAGCCGCTGGGCGACTTGATAGGTGCGATCGCCCCGAACCCCCAAATTGTATAAAACGTGTCCTGCACTCTCCGGTAACATCCACTGGCGCCGCAATCTTTCCACCCAGCCACCGCCTACACCGTCGCCGAAACCGTAGATTAAGCTGTCGCCAAAAGCAACCAATCTGAGGGGATGAGAATTTCCCCGATGCAAGTGACCAAAGGAATACGCTGTTGCTACCTGCATAAGCAATGATACTCAGTTAATAAATTATGAATCTTGACATACTAGACTAGAATGTAACATTACATAAAGTAGGTAGTCTCATGGTTAAGCGTCCAACTTTCGATTCAACTCAGCTAACCCGTCGGGCGGAAGAGTTGATTAACGGTGCATCCAACCGCTATCGGATTACGGTGCAGGTGGCGAACCGCGCAAAACGCCGTCGCTATGAAGATTTTGACAATATGGACGACCATCAAATGAAACCTGTAATGCGGGCGATATTTGAGATGTCGGACGAACTGACTCAGCCGGAAATAATCGGAGACATCTAGGCTTCGGGAGTTTTGGGTTTTGAGTGGTGAATTGCGAGCAATTTTTTTAAACTCGACACTCAAAACTTTCTCAAACTAGACTGGCGGGCAAGGGCGAGAAACCCGGTTTCTTCTTAGCTGTCTCGTTGACTAACTTCTGATTTTCCTAAACCGGGTTTCTTTTCCTAAGTCCTAAAATTAGAAACTAGGATATCTGCTTGGGGGTAAGTTTATGAAATTATTCTATTTTTGAAATTATTGTCAAAACCGTGAATAGATTAAAGCAGGGCTTAAGTTTTCTGTTCGTTACTTTGAGTGTGGCGATTTTCACGCTTTTGAGTTGGGTATTGGAATCCGGGGAACTGAGTATGTCGGCTTTGGAACCTTCGCTGCTGCGGAGTTCTGAGTCTGCCTCAGTGCAGCGGGTGGCTCAACAATCTGCGCCGCAAGTGAGGGTGCAAGATGCGTGGAAATTGGTGTACGAAAAATTGCCGGATTTCCCGATCGAAAATAACTACATTTCTAAGGAAACCGGAAAAGTCGATCCTACCAATACTTTAGTCGGGCGGTTGATTCGATATCACGTATTTGTCAAAGGACGGCCACCCAATTACCGCTTTGATTGGAAGTTGAGTTTAGCTGACTATTTGGGGGCGACTCCCGATTATTTGGTAGAAAGTGTGTATCCGGGAAAAGATGTTTTGCGCTCAAATCCAATGGAACAGGATCGTGCTGCTATTCAAAGGTTAAATAGAGCACAGCGGGATGCTTTGGTTCAAGCTTTGGTTGATGTTTTTACGGAGAATTCCGGGGGTGGGCGCACACCGGCGGGGGAAAAACCACAAGGGCGATCGAATTCGCCGGAGATACCGCAGCCGCAGCCGGGAGATGCGAAGTTGCTGATACCGTAATACTCATGGATACAGAAACCGAGTTTTTTACGGAAATATTGCTGTTGAGCCTTTAATACAGGTCAAAAACCCGTTTTCTTTCGTATTTATGGGTAAGCCCTACTAATCTAAAATCCAAAATCTAAAATCTAAAATCCCTTAATGGTGGAACGTGTAATTAAAACGGGTGTTGGGTGGCGTTTGGGATGGAACCCGGAAGTCCAGGAGTTTAAGGGTTTGGTGGCTGGCGACGGTTGGGCGATCGAACTCACGGAGGCTGAGTTAAACGATTTTTGCCGATTGTTGGGGCAATTGGCCGGCACAATGAGTCAAATGGCCTCTGAGTTAATGGACGAGGAAAAAATTGCCATTGAAGCCGAAAGCGACTTGCTGTGGGTGCAGGTGGAAGGCTATCCCGAAGCTTACAGCGTGCAATTGATCTTGAATGCTGGCAGGAGGTGCGAGGGTTTTTGGCCGACGGCTGCGGTTCCGACTTTGGTGCAGGGTGCAAAAGTTTTAAAAGTTTTTTGACTTTTTCGGGAATTCTATGCTAAGCTATTAAAGCTGTCGGGGCGTAGCGCAGCTTGGTAGCGCACTACTTTGGGGTAGTAGGGGTCGTGGGTTCAAATCCCGCCGCTCCGATAGATGGAATCCTTATAGACTAAGGATTCCATTATTTTTGGTAGATAAATCGTAGGTTACGCATTCTCAATAAGGGTGACATACTCAGACAATCACTGCGATAAATCTGGGATATGTCAAAAGGCTCAGTAAATATAGAAGTTTTCAAAGATCGGCTGCGACTTGCCTGGTAGTGGCAAAGTAAACGTTTCTGGCTATATCTCGGTTTGCCATATTCGATCGTCAACCGTAAAGCGGCAAGCATCAAAGCGCGGACGATCAAACTCGATATGACCAGTGGCAATTTTGATTCGTCTCTGGCAAAATACAAACTCCAGAAACAAGAATCCCTCTCTGTTTCTTACCTATTTCACCAATTTATCGAGTACAAGCGACGGAAAGTTGAGCCTTCTACTGTCGCTAAATATCGTGGACTTGAGAAACACGTTTCTGCGTTTTTCAAAAACAAAAGCACAATATCTGTTTCTGAAACTGTTGCAGAAAAATTTAGAGATTGGCTGGTACAGAAACTTGAACCCGGTACCGTAAGGGAACGGATTATCATGCTTAATGCTTGCTGGGAGTGGGGCAAAAAAAAGAAGCTGGTTCTCGAAAATCCTTGGGAGGAAGTCAAGGTGAACGTAGATCCCAAACAACGCCCAGAACCGTTCACGCATACAGAAATAAGCGCGAACGTCCCAAAATTCCGCGTTGATTCTCCGGTTGATCGCTCAGATACCTCTCCATAAATTTCTGATGTTCGGGATTATTTATATCCCCACCACAAAGAATCAAATGTTGAAGCAAGTCAGGATTGTAAAAAACTTTTCCGCTCGGATTTTTACCAGTGAATTACTTCTACGATTTTGTTCTGTTGTCTATATTTCAAAAGGGTTCGATCGGAACAATTCAAAACTTGGCAAGCAGTCTTCGTATCACAGGAATTAAGCTTTTTGAGGTTTGAGAAGATTTTTGATTACGTTGTCTTTTATCATGTTTTGGCGCATTATTTCAATAAGCTATTTGGGCTTATTTTGCGGAAAGTGATTGAATCGATTGACTATAAACTGTCAATTTGAATTGTTGCTCAACCGTTAGCGTCAACTCAGTATTATTGAACATTAGTATCCTTCCTATAAATTAATTTATTAAGTCGCTCGCGCACAACCACGTCCTCTGATTCAAGCCACTGATTGATGATTTCTCGACTGTATGTAGTCCCGGTGCTCGCCAACCAAACATTTTAGTTAACAGATTTTGGACGGCGAGCGAATAGTATTCATCTCACCAAATCAGAGCAATTTCGCGCCTCGTTTCTGCCTCTTCCTTATTAGACCTCTTGCAAAAGTCCCCAATAAGGGCAATAGTGAGGTGATTGAGAGGAAAAACTGATGACTTACGAACAAGTGCAAAGCTTAAAGCCAGAAGCCTTCAAGAGATGATGTGGCGTTGGGTCTACAACTTTTGATGAAATGGTGTCAGTTCTAAAACAACAGCAACTTCAGAAACGCAAACCCGGTCGCCCGCCTAAACTGAGCTTAGAAGACCAGGTACTGCTGGCATTACAATATTGGCGAGAGTACCGTACCTACTTTCACATTGCTCAAAGCTGGAACATCAATGAATCCACTGCGTTCAGAATCGTCAGACACGTAGAGGACACATTAATTCGTTCAGGTCGGTTTAGCTTACCCGGAAAGAAAGCACTGCTGCAACCGGACTCAGTTTTAGAAGTAGTTGTGGTCGATGTGACCGAAAGCCCAGTCGAGCGTCAAAAAAAAAACAACGACAAGTGTTGAACGGCAAAAAGAAGTATCATACATTGAAGTCGCAATTAGTGGTCAATCAAAAGACGGGAGCAATTATCTGCAGAGCTTCGTGGTAAAGGCAGAAGGCATGACTTTCGACTATTCATTCTTCAGTAAAGTCAGGCTAGCCACTACAATTAAACTTTTAGGTGACAAGGGTTATCAAGGAATTGCCAAACTTCATGCCCATAGTCATATCCCTACTAAAAAGCCCAAAAGCTCTAATTTATCTCAGGTTCAACGGCAGGAAAACCGTACTCTGGCAAGCCAACGAATTATTATTGAACACGTTAATAGGAAGCTGAAAATTTTTCGGATTTTGTCGGAACGTTACCGAAATCGCCGACGTAGATTTGGTTTACGCTTCAACCTGATTGCAGGCATCTATAACTATGAACTTAACCTTTCAGAATGACTTTTGCAAGAGGTCTACTGATGATTTCAATCGCTAAATCACTACTCACTTCCACTCCCGCTTCTACTTAGGGCTTGCTGAATAATCGATTTTAAACCAAGATCGGGAGAGATCGATATCTGAAACCAGAGTTAAAGATAAGTTTTCCTGCCTCAATATTACCGAAGCATAAGCGCTGATCATGTTAAATCCTGAAACAGCTATTGTTTTCCCAGAAGGGCATCAAAACACAAAAAAAACGGCTCTTCAGTAGTTAATATGCTAAATGAATAGCTGGCGCCAGGAAAGAAAGACAAATGAGTAGAAGTTCACGGGGGTAGCAAAAACCAAAAAAATCTGATAAGGTGAGGCACATGGAGAAGACAGTGCCGGAATTA
>NZ_JAUBPR010000253.1:0-2338 GCF_036700845.1 Microcoleus sp. S13_C5 | reverse complement strand
CTTCTTTGAACACAACTTGATATTTTTTATTATATCATATTAGTTGTTTGTGTAATTAATTTTGTTTGACTACTTAATTCGCTATCTTTTTTGAGGTTCAGAGGCTTCAATACTTTGACTATCAAGGCTCCAGAAGCGTTGCACTTCGTCAACTTTTCGGCAGCAAAGGTGAATGTTCAAGTCCACTAGCAGCATCCCTCTCGCTGGCTTCGATGGGGGGGATCAGAATACCCCTCTGAACTATCGCTCATAATGGAAATGAAAGCGAGCAAAGTTTATTGTCGTTGAATTTTGGCAAGCGCTCGCATTTAGCAACAGCCACCGACTCCGCATCCGCATCAACTTCACCGTATGCTCCCCGCCCGGATAAAACCGATACGGTTGTTGATGTTCAAGTTATCCCTACCGCGCCAACCGAGCCATAACCCTTACAAAGAGGCAATATTGAGCAGGGGCTACAGGAGGGGGATATTGATCTAGTCCTAAACAAAATGCCGTTGCCATCGTTGCGATCGCTAGGTTGAAAGATCCGGATGCACGTGGCACTAAAGCTAATATCGCTCGGAGGTTGAAAGCCCTGGTCACCCCGCTGACCTGCGGCCCGCTGGCTAGTGACCCGCACAACCTGCCCCACCCTTAAACTGGATGGGGAACTACGTTGAATACGTCACACCCATCAAAATTATGTAGGTAGTGATAAATATGTAGTGATTAGATATTCATTGGCTCAAAACATAGTTGTAATGATGAATAAAATACCAAATAGCACCAATATGGTTTTCTAACTTTTTAGAAAATGAAAGAGTCTTTCTTACGATCCGAGAAACACGTTGGCGCAAAGTATTATTAAATCTTTCAATGTGATTAGTTTTTCCACTGTCTTTACCAACTGGCTGATGGCGTTTACTTGGAAAAATACAAGCATAAGCCTGCCAAAAATCTGTATAACAAACAGCACATTGTCGATAAACAGGAGGTAGAGAATTCCATAATTGTTTTGCTCCTTCTTCGCTACGATCGCCAATATAAACACCAATAATTTCTCTGGTTTCTCTATCCATAGCTAACCACACCCATTGCTTATTTTCTTTGGAATATACAAATGACCACAGTTCATCACATTCAACATTCAATATGACTTTTTTTTAGGTTTAACCTTTACTGTGCGTTCGATTGAGGCATATTTATTATTTACGTAATCCTGTAACCATTTTTGAGAAACACCCGTGCTTCTAGCTATACCCGCCAAAGAAATCTTCTCCAAAAGAAGTCGATTTATTAAATCTTTTGTTTGTGAGCTAATTACTTTGTTTTTCTGATTTTCGACAAATTGGCGACCGCAACTTTGACATTTGTATTTTGGTTTTTTATTATGAATTCTACCATTTTTAACTAGGTGATTTGAACCACAATCAGGGCAGTCTGGTCGTAAAAATAGCATAGTACATGACTAAACTCATGTTGGCAGATATCAAGGATTCCAGCAAGAGTTACTTATGATAGCATAAGTGTAACTAAATCTACATTCGAGCGCGTAAAAAAATATTAAAATCACAAAATTGGATTGTATCATTTATAAAATTATCCTATGTATTCAATTACTATAATTAAACTTCACTACATATTTATTACTACCGTCTGCTGGGTAGTCCTGCATAGCAAGGAAAATGTGTTATAATTTTATTCTTTTAACCTACCTTAATTTTTAGCTTATGAACTGTCCCAAGTGTAACTCTGAATACATATTAAAAAATGGTCGCACTCGCTCTCAGAAGCAAAATTTTAAGGGTGCATCTCAGTTTGGCAAATACATCAAATTGAAAGTTGACCGTTGAGATAAGCACAGCGAAGAGCAAGGATAGACGAAACGTTCTCAATATTCCATTGCGCTCCCGATATTTTCACCCTTAATCCAATGCGTTTAATTATTGATTCAATTGTTCCTGAACCAATCGAACTTATGGATTCTTCTTTGTAGTATTGGTAATTGACTATTCGACAGCGATGGGTCTCTAAATAATTGCAAAACGTTTTAAATGCTCGATCTTTACAGTCTTTAAATAAATTTATAACTTCCTCAATTTTGCCTTGCCATAACATATTTTCTACTGATTTTATTTTTTTTATTGAACCCCCTACCTTGTAGAGATTTTCTTTGAGATGATACCAATCTAAGATTTCTTGTCTTTGTTCATTGTCTCCAATTTCTTTAAATATGTTCCAAATCCCGGCATGACCATCCCCTAGGCAATACATAGGGCGCAGGGTGGATTAATTGTCAAAAGAGTAAACCAGTGGGGCAAGGCTATTTGCTGACGATCACGCGCCAGATTTAATT
>NZ_JAUBPR010000100.1:0-24559 GCF_036700845.1 Microcoleus sp. S13_C5 | reverse complement strand
ATTAAATCTGGCGCGTGATTGTCAGCAAATAGCCTTGCCCCACTGGTTTACTCTTTTGACAATTAATCCACCCTGCCCACAACCCAGCTTTTCTCGGTCAAAATTGTGCGCTTGTTACCCAAAAATTAACGTTGATTTAAACTTTGATTGAGAGAAAAGTGATATACAATTCAATTGTTTACTTGCAAAAAATGGAGTAAAAATAAACAGTGTCACCAGTAACAAAATAATATCCCGCGTCAGTTACAAGATCGATCGCACATTACAAAAAAACCAAAACTCAGGAGTCAATCGCTGATGATGCTAGGAACAACCGAGATCCCGCAATTAAAGCCGCTTTCCGACTCAGAAGTACACAAAATGAACGCCTACTGGCGGGCGGCAAACTACCTATCCGTCGGACAAATCTATCTCCTCGACAACCCCCTACTCAAAGAACCCCTCAAAATCGAACACGTCAAACCGAGACTCCTCGGACATTGGGGAACCACTCCAGGTTTAAACTTCATCTACGTTCACCTCAACCGCATCATCAAAGCCCAAGACCTCAACACCATCTACATCGCAGGCCCTGGACACGGCGGGCCGGGCTTGGTCGCCAACACCTATCTCGAAGGAACTTATACCGAATATTACTCGAACATTTCCCAAGATGAAGAGGGTATCAAACGGCTGTTCAAACAGTTCTCCTTTCCCGGCGGTATCCCTAGCCACGTCGCCCCGGAAACCCCCGGTTCGATTCACGAAGGCGGCGAACTCGGCTACGCCCTCGTCCACGCTTACGGGGCGGCCTTCGACAATCCCGATTTGATTGTGGCGGCCGTTGTCGGCGACGGGGAGGCGGAAACCGGCCCCTTGGCTGCTAGCTGGCACTCTAACAAGTTTCTCAACCCGGTTCGCGACGGGGCAGTGTTGCCGATTTTGCACTTGAATGGCTACAAAATTGCCAATCCAACGCTGTTGGCCCGCATTCCGCGCCAGGAATTGGAAAGTTTGATGGTCGGTTACGGCTACAAACCTTATTGGGTGGAAGGTTCAGACCCGGAAACCATGCACCAGTTGATGGCTGCAACTCTCGATACCGCGATCGGCGAAATTAAGGCGATTCAGGAAAAAGCCCGGACCCAGGGCTATTCCGGCCGTCCCCAGTGGCCGATGATTGTGATGAAAACTCCCAAAGGCTGGACGGGGCCGAAGGAGGTTGACGGTAAGAAAACTGAGGATTATTGGCGATCGCACCAAGTCCCACTTTCGGAAATGGCTTCTAAGCCGGGACACGTCCAACTCCTGGAAGATTGGATGAAAAGCTATAAGCCGGAAGAACTCTTCGACGAAAAGGGCAAGTTAATTCCCGAATTGGCGGAACTCGCACCCAAGGGATCTCGGCGGATGGGGGCAAATCCCCACGCTAACGGCGGCCTGCTGCTGCGAGACTTGAAAATGCCGAAATTTGAAGACTACGCCGTTGACGTGCAAAAACCGGGCACTGTAATGGCAGAAGCCACCCGCGTTTCCGGCCGCTTCCTGCGAGAGGTGATGACACTGAATCAGGAAAACGCCAATTTCCGCATTGTCGGGCCTGACGAGACGGCCTCAAACCGCCTCGATCCGGTGTTTGAAGTGACGAACCGGATGTGGGCGGGGGAAATTTTGCCCGAAGACGACCACATCTCCCCCGACGGCCGGGTGATGGAAGTTCTCAGCGAACATCTATGTCAGGGATGGCTGGAAGGCTATTTGCTGACGGGACGCCACGGCTTTTTCTCTTGCTACGAGGCGTTTATTCACATCATCGATTCGATGTTCAACCAACACGCCAAGTGGTTGAAAACTACTAACGATATTCCTTGGCGCCGACCGATCGCCTCTCTCAACTACCTGCTAACTTCTCACGTTTGGCGGCAAGACCACAACGGTTTTTCTCACCAAGATCCGGGTTTTATCGACCACGTAATTAACAAGAAAGCGGAAGTGGTGCGGATTTATTTGCCGCCGGATGCGAATACTTTGCTGTCTGTAACGGATCACTGTCTCCGCAGCCGCCACTATGTCAACGTGATTATTGCAGGGAAGCAGCCGGCATTGCAGTATTTGGATATGGATGCTGCGATTAAACACTGTACGGCCGGCATCGGTATTTGGGAGTGGGCTAGCAATGATAAAGGCGGCGAACCGGATGTGGTGATGGCTTGCGCGGGTGATGTTCCGACGCTGGAAACTTTGGCTGCTGTTGACATTCTCCGCCGAGATTATCCGGATTTAAAAGTGCGGGTGGTTAATGTGGTGGATTTGATGACGCTGCAACCTGCTAGCGAACATCCCCACGGTTTGTCTGACAAGGATTTTGATACTTTGTTCACGAAAGATAAGCCGGTGATTTTTGCTTTTCACGGCTATCCTTGGCTGATTCACCGCTTGACTTATCGCCGGACAAATCACCCGAATATTCACGTTCGGGGTTACAAGGAAGAGGGAACGACTACGACGCCGTTTGATATGGTGGTGATGAATGACCTCGATCGATTCCATTTAGTTGGAGATGTACTCGATCGCGTTCCGAAACTGAGTTCTGTAGCAGCTTACGGCAAACAAGCTATCCGTGACAAGCTGATCGAACACAGGCACTATATCAACGAACACGGCGATGATATGCCGGAAATCCGCGACTGGAAGTGGCCGCACGCGGGCCCGGTTTCGTCTGAAGGGCCGCAGGAAACGAAGGATGCGGCGGCGGCACCAGATCAAACCGTGCGATCGGGTGCGCCTGGATAGGTGCGATCGCTTCTCGACCTCTGCGTGAATCCGCGTTAATCTATTGTCATCTGCGGTTAACAAATTCTCTTTTTTTAACCGCAGATACAGGCAGATTAACACGGATTCACGCAGATGAGTTAGATTAATTCAACAGGATCGGTAATGCTGAAAGAAATAGAAATCCAAAATTTTAGGTGTTTTGAGCAAATCAAAATTTCTGGGTTTGAAAGAGTCAATTTAATCGGCGGTAAAAATAATGCTGGCAAGACAGCCTTGCTGGAGGCTCTTTTTCTCAATTTTTCTCCAGCTCCTAGAAGTCTGGCAATTCTCAAAGAGGTTAGAAGAGAGGCAGATAAAGCGATAGAAGCTATGCCAGGAGCATTGGACAACTTATTTTACGCACGTAAAAAAGATATTGCTCTAGTAATTATTGGAAAAAATGATAACAATAATACCAAGCGATTAGAAATTAAAAATGTTTTATCTGATTACTACATGAATTGTGAGTTCTTTATAAATGAGGATAGAATTAATCAGTCCTCAACAGTATTTGATGCAACATCTTTAAATGGTTATCGCATTTCTATTGACGAAGCACCGATAGTTCCTCCATTTATCATAATTTCGGGAAGAGAACTTACAGAAGCATTCGATCGCGCGCGCTTAGATGACAAAGATAGCGAAGTTCTGAAAGCTTTTCAAGTTATCGATCCGGCGATCGAATCTGTAGAAAGTTTTTCAATTGGCGAACCCACACTTTATTTGAGAAGAAAAGGCGAAAAACGTTTGCCGCTTTCATTGTTTGGGGATGCTATGAATCGAGTTGCACATATTATGCTTAAACTGATAAACAGTAAATACAACATACTGCTAATCGATGAAATAGAAAATGGCATACACTATACAAGTCAGCGAGAATTTTGGAGAATTTTATTTCGGTTGGCGGTGGAACTGGATACCCAGATTTTTGCCACAACTCACAGTTTAGAAATGTTGCAAGCATTTGCTGATGTCGGTTTAGAATTAGATCGAGAATGCAGCAGTGCCTATTTTGAAATGGCAAAAAAACCGAAAACAGATCGAATCATTGCTATCAGACGCGATTTAGAAACTTTGGATTACGCATTAGAGCATCAGAAAGGAGTGAGAGGTGAGTAATCTTGTCATAGTAGAAAGCAAAAATGATGCAATTTTTATGAAGGCAATGGTTGAATTTCTCAACTGCAACATCCAGATAGAACCACCTATTTATATAGATGATTATGAAAGTTTGGAAGGCTTGAGCGAAACAAAGTTAACAACTACTTTAAAAGCTTTAGAAGCAGACCTGCAAAAAAGAGATATAGAAAAAATCGGGATTATTATCGATCTTGATAACGATTCAGAGGCAGAGCGGCTGAACTTGGTAAATAAATGTATAAAACAGGTATTTGAATCTGAAACTTTGTTAAGCACTAAACAATTTATCGATATTTGTGGAGATAATGGAACAAATGCAAAATTAGCTTGTTACTTTACAAATGTGGGAGGTAAAGGGGAACTGGAAACGCTTTTAAAGGAAATAAAGGCTATACAATCGCCTTATGCTGATTGTTTGAAGAGTTGGCAAACTTGCATAGAAAGTCAGGGAAAGGAAATCAACCAAAAAGAGTTTGATAAATTTTGGGTGAGCATCTATCTCAGGTATGATACTTGCTCAATTCAGGAACAGAAACAAGCTGGAAGGAAATGCAGTATGTCTGGGTTTGATTATGTTATGAAACACAAAAAAGATATTTGGAATTGGGATAATCCTGCTCTCGATGGTTTGAAGGAGTTTTTTACACTCTTTTGCTAACATAGTAAAATTCACACACAATTAACTCATGAGCTTAAAAATCTACTTTGTACGACACGGTGAAACCACTTACAGCAAGACTGGCAGTTTCTGCGGCCATATAGATCCAGAATTAACCCCCGTAGGTTCTCAAATGGCAGAACAGTTTGGCGCCGCTTACGCAAAATTGCCTTGGAATGCTGTTTATGTCAGTCCGATGAAACGCACAATTGCTACTGCAAAACCTTTGTGCGATGCTGTGGGAATTGAAATGCAGCTTCACGACGGACTGAGGGAAATTAATTACGGTGAGTGGGAGGGCAAAACAGTAGAAGAGGTCAAAAAAGAATACGAAGAAGATTATATTAATTGGCTGACTGAACCTGCTTGGAATGCACCGAATGGCGGCGAGACTTCCGTGGAAATTGCTAGCCGATCGTCCTTAGTTATCGCAGAAATTCAGGAAAAGTACAAGAGCGGTAATGTTTTGGTGGTCTCGCACAAAGCAACTATTAGAATTATTCTGTGCAGTCTCTTGGGGATTGATTTGGGACGTTATCGCTATCGCATTGCCGCTTTAGCAGCTTCTGTCAGTATTGTTAAGTTTGACGTGCGCGGGCCGCTGCTGGAGGTTTTGGGCGATCGATCCTACATGGATGAAACTCTCCGCAATTTACCGGGTACTTGAAATTGCGGGTAAGGTGCGCTGGGCGCACCCTACAGTCTGAAACTAAATCGCGCCTATGTAAGACAATCCTAAAATCGTACCCGTTCCCAAAATATGACCGAAGCAGAGACTTCCCACAAGTGCACCCAAACTCAAGCCGCCGACCAAACCCGATGAGGGCGCGGCTGGGCCTGTGTGAGGCTTTTGGATGGTCGATCTGCCGATCGCAATAGCTAAAATATTGCAAAGAATCATAATCAAACCGGTCGTGGGGCTCCACTCTACGGTTCTGGCGACAGTGGCAAGTAAAATTGGTGTAAACATCGATCGGCTCCTTAAACTTTAGTAAATGAAAATCTGCATAGAAGATATATCAAAAAAATGCAACTGTTAGCTACACATTGCATTAATAGTTAATTTTTCGACATTTTTCTTAATAATTTTCCCATGATCTCAAGATTTCTTAATCTGTGCAGGCGGACGAAAGTTTGACAAGACGCGATTTCAATTGCCTAGCGATCGAAAGAACGAATCAACAGGACATAATAAAGCATGAAAATACTGGTGTTAAATGCGGGTTCTAGCAGTCAAAAGAGCTGTCTTTACGAGTTAAACGATGTCCTGCCCGATCGACCTTTGGAACCCCTCTGGTCAGCTCAAATTGATTGGACTCACCAGCAGGGTATAGCAGAGTTGAAAGTCAAAACAACAAAAGGCGATCAACTTGAAGAGGTGTTTGCCTCTGACTCTCGCAAAGATGCTATTTCTCGAATGCTGGAGAGTCTTTGGAGGGGAAGAACTCAAACCATTAACGATTTAAAAGAGATTGATATTGTCGGCCACCGCGTCGTACATGGCGGAGAAGATTATCAGCAAAGTACGTTAATTTCGCCGGATGTTAAAAAGGCGATCGCCCGTTTATCTGTTTTCGCCCCCGTACACAATCCGGTCAACCTCGAAGGTATCGAAGCGATCGAAAAAATCCTCGGAAATGTGCCGCAAGTAGCAGTATTTGATACAGCTTTTCACGCACAATTGCCGCCCGCAGCCTTTGTTTATCCTGGCCCCTATGAATGGTTGGAAAATGGGATTCGGCGCTACGGTTTTCACGGGATTAGCCATCAATATTGCGCGCGTCGGGCCGCCGACATTCTGGGTAAAGATTTGGCAGATTTGCGGTTGATTAGCTGTCATTTGGGCAACGGATGTTCTCTGGCGGCCATTCGCGGTGGCTGGAGTGTTGACACGACGATGGGATTTACGCCTTTGGAAGGTTTGATGATGGGAAGTCGATCGGGTTCGATCGATCCAGGCATTCTCATTCATCTGTTAAAACAATCCGATTTTACTGCTGAGAAACTTGATGGTATTCTCAATCGAAATTCTGGTTTAAAAGGGATTTCAGGGGTGTCTAGCGATCTGCGGCAGATTGGAGATGCGATCGCCCAAGGTAATGAGAGAGCTCAACTTGCATTGGATATTTACATTCACCGTTTGCGCGCGGGAATTGGGGCGATGCTGGCGAGTTTGGGAGGGTTGGATGCTTTGATTTTTACGGCGGGAGTTGGGGAAAATTCGCCTTTTGTGCGGGCTGCCGCTTGCGAAGCTTTTGGATTTATCGGGTTAAAATTGGATGGGGAAAAGAATCAACACTCGCCAGTTGATGAAGATATTGCGACAGTGGATTCAGCGGCGAGAGTTTTGGTAATTCACACGCAGGAGGATTGGGAAATCGCGCGAGAATGCTGGAAACTTTATCACTAACTTATTGTATGAATTCCTTCAACAGCGATCCCCACTCAGCTTCGCAGAAGGGTCAACAATCGCGAACGGCGCAACCGGAATATATCAAATTCATCTGCGTTAATCTGTTTTTATCGGCCCTCATATGCGATTAAAAAAAGAGAATGTATTCACCGCAGATGACAATGGATGGACGCGGATTTACGCAGATAAAGAGAGGTAGAGACGTTTATTCTTCCATTTTCCCTGAAACATCATTACTCTTTCAGCCAGGCTGTGGGTTGATAGTAGCGCCGATTACAAAACTTGCCTGGGGGCGATCGGAATTTCAATAATAAACTCGCTCCCCTCTCCGGGTGTAGAAACGCAAGTCAATTTTCCGCCATGAGAACTCACAACAATCGAGTGAGAAATAGACAATCCCAAACCAGTTCCCGAGCCCACGGGCTTAGTTGTAAAAAATGGATCGAATATCTTGTGCAGCACCTCAGTGCTCATCCCCGGCCCGCTGTCGGCAATTCTAATTATGGCAGAATTCCTGTCTGTCACCTCTGTAGAAATTGTAATCGTAGGCTGTTGATGAGAGTCTTCCGGGCAATCTCTGGCTACCAGGAGAGCATCGATCGCATTTGTCAAAATATTCATAAATACCTGATTCAACTGAGACGCATAACAAGTAATGAGGGGTAGCGTGCTGTAATTTCTAATCACCTCAATTCCCAAACGCCCGCCCTCTTTTCTCAGGCGCGGTTGCAGCAACATCACCGTACTGTCAATGCCTTGATGGATATCTACGGACTTCATTTGCGCTTCGTCGAGGCGCGAGAAATTCCGCAAGCTTAGCACAATATCCCGGATTCTTTCCGCTCCTACTTTCATGGAATCCAGCAGCTTTTGCAAATCCTCGCTCAAAAATTCCAGCTCAATTGTTTCTATTTCTTCTAGAATTTCATCAGCAGGTTCTGGATAGTGCTGCTGGTAAAGCTCAATCAATTTTAGCAAGTCTTTAACGTATTCGCTAGCCGGATTAAGATTGCCGTAGATGAAACTTACAGGATTATTAATTTCGTGAGCTACACCAGCGACCATTTGCCCCAAACTAGACATCTTTTCCGTTTGGATTAATTGAGCTTGAGTTAGTTTAAGTTCGCGCAAAGTTTGTTCTAATCGCTCGTTCTTTTCATTTAACTCCTGCGTCCGCTCTTGCACTTTCTGTTCCACTGAATTGTAAAGCAGAGCATTTTCTAAAGAAATAGCAACTTGGGAAGAGAGCAACCTTAAAACTTCCAATCTGTGGGGAGTAAATGCTCCGACAGTCAAATTGTTTTCTAAATAAAGAATGCCGATCAGTTTGCCTTGATTGATGATTGGAGTACACAAAATAGATTGCAGTTGGTGTTTAGCGATGTAAGGATCGGCTGTGAATAGTCCCTCACCCGCCGCATTGCTCAACACCAAATCCGAGCGAGTTCTTTCCACATAATTAATCACCGTCACAGGTAAATCATGATAGTCTCCAACAGGCGTAAATTCCAGCACAGCTACATCTTCAGCAAATACTGACGCTTTAGCTGAAATCAACAGTTGACCATCTCTGACTAAAATCAGAAAACCTAATTGAGCACCCGCATTTTCTAACGAGATTCTCATCAAAGAAGCCAGCAACTTATCGAGGACAATTTCGCTAGAAATCGCCAGAGATGCTTTCATTACCGTTGCCAAATCCAGCACTCTCGCATCGCTGCCAGTAGAAGTATGAATAGTTGTGGTAGTTTGATTGTTGTTAAAACTTCCGTTGAGCGGTGTCATTTCCCGCAACTGCGGATACTTCTGTTCTAAATCTTCTACTTTGCGAACTGCACCCCAGCGCAAGTAGCACGAGTGAGCTTCGCGCAAGTGAATTTTGGCATATTGATACTTGCCTTTACTCAACCAAAACTTAGCTGCTAGTTCATTAGCTAGCGCTTCATTTTGGACAAACTCATTGTCTTGGGCTAAATTTATAGAAAAATCGTACAGTTCTACAGCTTCTGAATCTTTCTTGGAAATTCTGGCTATTTCTGCTTGTACTAAAAGATACTTGTGCAGAAAATTTTCGGCACAGTTGTCTGCCCAAATTTTCATCTGTTTTTGGTTTTCCTCTAACTTTTCCAAGTATTCCTTTTGCTTGTCTTCTGAAACATTTGGGAAAACGGCGGCTAAAGTTAGAGAAAAGAAAAAATTCCATTCGGTAGCGGGTATCGCTCCGGTAATAAAAGATAGCTGTTTTTCTACTTCAAAAGCTAGTTGTAGCGCTTCGTTGAAGTTGCCGTACCAGTACATTACCTGGCATTTGCGAATCTGATAAAGGCAGAGCGAGTACAAATTTTGATGAGCTTGGCAGTTGTGTACGTATTCAGCTTCGCTGATATCTTCGCTTTCAAATACAAACTTTTCAGAAGTTAGTTTGCTTAGGTTACGGAGGATTAACTCTACTCCTAATAATATATCGGTTACGAGCTGATTTTTGGTTTTTTGGCTGAACTGCAAATACCTGCTCGTATCGACTAGAATTTGCGAGATTTCTTTACCTTGAAAAAATGAGTTAGCTATGCGGTTGGACAGGATATAACCCGCATACTCTAAATCTCCTGATTCTAAAGCTGCTTGATATCCTTCATTGCTGATCGCGTGGGAATCTTTGATGTGATTGAACCAGTAATAAAAAATACTGACCAAGGATGAACAAGCTCTGCATTTCAAGCCGATATTGCCAGATTTTTCGCTGAGATTGAGCGAGAGCAAGCCGAATTGATACGCAGCTTTGTAATCTCCCGAAACTGCGTTTAAGAACATACCGTAGCCAGCATAGCAAAGAGAGGCTTCGGGTACTAAACCGTATTGTAGAGAAAGATTGACTCCTTTTAAAACGCTGACTTTCCACAAGTCGGGATTTTTTAGGTACGCCGATGTCAGCAAGTTGGTAATTAATTTGACGGCAACTTTTTTGTCGGGTACAGTCATTTCGGGGGCGTCAATTAGGGAAGCTATTTCTCTACCTGCTAAAATATTTGTAGCTGCTGCAAATTCTTCGGATATGACTTTTTGTAGCCCATCTAGCGGCAAGTCAATGCCTAGCAAGTCTAAAGCTGTGATTCCGGCTTTAACGGCTTCTTCGTACTTCGCCCGCAGGGTGTACTGCACGATCAGCAGGTTGTAAATTTCTACCTTTTCTAAGGGCGATCGCGCTTTTTCCAACGTTATATTAATAAATTCTTCTGAGTTCTCAAAAAAACCGTTTAAATACTCAACATTTGCCCGCTCCATGTGCAAGGCAAAGGCTAAGTCGTAGTGAGCATCCCAAATATCCTTGCTCAAACCGTCCATGCCGGCGGTCAAATACTGCAAGGCAGCAACATAAGCAGTGGCATCTTTGGCTCTGCGCGCGGCGTCTAAATTCAGTGTTGCCAGTTCAATTAATTCTCGATCGTCTTTAATTAGCGATCGAGCTACATTCAAGTGATCGACTAATTCAAAGATTCTGTCAGCGCGATATTCAGCCGGAGTGTTTTCTAGGATTTGCCTGCCTATTTTCAGGTGAACTGCCTTTTTTTGCGAGTCGTCGATCAGAGCGTAAGCTGCTTGCTGTACGCGATCGTGCAAAAATTTATAATTCAGAATTAATAGCGGAAACAGCACGTAATCTAATGACTTGCTTTCCAATTCCGAAGTTGGCAGTATCAGTCCCGACTTAATCGCTGGCAACAGGTGAGAAAAAGTTTCGGAGGCTTCTTTCTCATTAATTAAAGAAAGAGTATTTAAGTCAAATTCGTTCCCCAAACAAGCCACTAAACGCAAAACTTGCTGCGTTGAACTTGGCAGCTTTCTCAATTTTTGTACCATCAAATCTACTACATTGTCAGTGATAGCGCACTGCTCAATTTGAGTCATATCCCAATGCCAGCCACCCTTGCTCCCCGACTGTGGCGGGTGAAAAACTAGCAGGTTTTCTTGATACAATGTTTGCAGGAATTGATTGACAAAAAAAGGATTGCCATCGGTTTTGCTAATTACCAATTCAGCTAAAGGTTTGACCGATTCTCGATCGCTGTGCAAGGTTTCCGCAATCAAATGAGTTATATTTTCCACCCCCAGCGGCGACAAAGCAATCTGATTAATGATAGCTTCCTGATTTCGCAGTGTCTCCACTGTCATCATTAAAGGATGAGTAGGACTAACTTCATTATCCCGATAAGCGCCAATTAAAAACAGATATTGCGTAGCTTCATCTGTCATCATCAATTCGATTAATTTGAGAGTAGCGGAATCAGCCCACTGCAAATCGTCGAGAAAAATGACCAGCGGATGTTCGGGCTGACAAAATACGCGGATGAAATTTTGAAATACTAAATTAAAGCGATTGAGAGATTCCGTCGGCCCCAATTCAGCTACAGGAGACTGAGCTCCGACAATTAGTTCAACTTCGGGAAGGACATCAATAATAATTTGTCCGTTTTGACCGAAGGAACTGCGGAGTTTGTCGCGCCAAACTGCTAATTGAGCCTCACTTTCAGTTAACAGTTGCCGCACCAATTCTGAAAAAGCGCTGACAACTGCCGAGTAAGGAATAGTCCGCTTGTACTGGTCAAACTTTCCCCAAATAAAATATCCACGCCTGCGGGTAATAGGTTTGTCTAAAATCTTCACCATAGCAGATTTACCTATACCGGAATAACCGGCAATCAGCATCATCTCGCTGCGGGATTTATGCTGTCCTCTCGCGAGGACTGACAAGGGAATTTGTTTTTTCGATTGGCTCTCTTTTTTGATGACAGAAATTTGAGAATCGTCGGTGCGGTAGCCTCGATTATTTGTTGCTGCTACCCGTTCAAATGCCGCTAAAAGAGTTTCAACTTCTCGCTGTCTGCCGTAAAGTTTTTGAGGTATTTGAAATTTGTCGGAAATATCTTGGCTGCCGAGAGGAAACTCAGAAACAACCCCAGATGTTTGCCACTGAAACAGGCAGGATTCCAAATCGGCTTTTAGTCCCCAAGCACTTTGATAGCGCTCTTCAGCGGTTTTTGCTAACAATTTCATCACAATATCTGAAACAGCTTGAGGAATTTCTGGGGCCATTTCAGCGAGAGGTACTGGCTGTTTAGCGATGTGACAGTGAACTAACTCCATGGGATCTGTAGTGGGAAAAGGGAGTTGTCCTGCCAGGATTTCATAGAAGGTCACGCCGAGGGAATAAAAGTCGGTGCGGTAATCCACTACCCGGTTCATTCTGCCGGTTTGTTCGGGCGACATATAGGCTAAAGTGCCTTCTAAAAAATTGGGATTTTTACTCGTTATATTTTCCAGATTGGATGCACTTGAAATGCTGAAATCTATGAGTTTAACTTGTCCTGTAGCAGGATTAAAAACTATATTAGAGGGGTTTATATCTTTATGAATTACATTTTTTCCGTGAATTTCTCCCAAAGTTTCAGCAACTTTGATGGCAGTAGTCAGAAATCCTAAGATGGTAAATTTTTGAGAACCCATAAATATTTTTAAAGATTCCCCGCCAAAATCTTCTAAGATCATTGCCAGACTATTTCTAACCTGTTGCAACTTATACACTTTCACAACTCCGTCCAACAGACTTAAGTTGGCAGTGATCTCATATTCGCGCTTGTATCTATTCAGTTCTTCAGGAGTCGGATAGTCTTCTTTGATAAGTTTGATAATAACAGGTTGGTTGTTCTGCTCGTTGTGGCCGCGGTAAACCAGGGAAGTGCTGCTTTCATAAATGAGAGCGAGAACTGCAACGCCGGGAATTGCCATCATAGTTGGGTTCTCTCAAATTAGGTGTGCTTGGTCAATGTTACAGGACTGACGCGCGGCGGGCTAGAAACCGGGTTTCTTCGTTGCTAGTCGTTGACAAACCCAAGATTTTATCGTGTAAATCGGGTTTCTTTTCGTAAATCCTATGTTATTCTTCATTATCGCTCAAGAGCTATCTTTTGGGATGTGTGGGAAAGCAGGCCTTGACAGGAAAGAGTTACGGCTGACAAAAGCACGCTGGGCTTTCGTCACCTCAGCAGTTAGGTAAACAAGATCACAAATACAGGATTTGTGCAAGGATTTCCTCTAATGCTCGATCGCCATGCTGACAACTAAATCATCTCCGATTCTAAGCAATCGCTTGACTTTCGTGGAGCGTCACCACATCTCGTGAAAATACGCAAGTGCTGAAAGATTTATTTTTTCCGGCGATCGGGCACGAATTGGGGGTGCTTGAAAAAAACCGGGCGGTGCAAATCTTAACTATAATTCGCTACCGAGGCGCGGAGGGAGTTAAGTGTTGCTTCGGAATCTGCAATTTCCTTCAGTTCTATCTATTTTGACCGCTCGATTAACAATACTAACTGGCTGTTTGACCAGAGTAAATTTGACAAAAAATGCAGAATTATTTCACCTTGTCTGTTGCGCGGCAGCGAACCCTACATTAATCAAATTTGCCTAACTCTTAAGAAAATTTTAGGAAAGATTAAGAATTATTGCCATAAAAGCAAGGTCAATTTGTTGGAATTACGGGCCAAATCCTAAGCAGCAAAGGCTTTTGAGCATTTACCACATCTGGAAATCATCAGAAAGTTACTATTTCTAAAGGATTCATCCGGTGAGAAAATCAGAAACAACCTTAAAATTTAGCAGTAATCGCCCGATCGGGCAATTCTCAACCAGCACCAGGAAAAATACCTATGAAATTGGCTTATTGGATGTACGCAGGCCCAGCCCACATCGGCACTTTGCGCGTAGCCACTTCCTTCAAAAACGTCCATGCAATCATGCACGCACCGATTGGAGACGACTATTTTAACGTCATGCGTTCCATGCTGGAGAGGGAACGGGATTTCACCCCGGTGACTACCAGCGTCGTTGACAGACACGTACTGGCCCGGGGTTCGCAGGAACGGGTGGTGGACAACATCACCCGCAAAGACAGAGAAGAACACCCAGATTTAATCGTGCTCACCCCGACTTGCACCTCCAGCATCCTGCAAGAAGACTTGGAAAACTTCGTGGAGCGAGCTCAATTGGATGCCAAAGGCGATGTATTGCTGGCCGATGTTAACCATTACCGCGTCAACGAACTGCAAGCAGCCGATCGCACTTTGGATCAAATCGTCCAATTTTACATTAACAAAGCCCGCAAAAAAGGCGATTTAGTAGAAGCCAAAAGCGAAAAACCATCTGTCAACATTATCGGTATGTCTACGCTGGGTTTCCACAACCAGCACGACTGCACCGAGTTGAAGCGTTTGATGGCTGATTTGGGCATTGAAGTCAACGAAGTTATTCCCGAAGGTGCTTCGGTTCATAACTTGAAAAGACTGCCCCGTGCTTGGTTTAACTTGGTTCCTTATCGGGAATTGGGGATGATGACCGGGGAGTATTTGCAAAAAGAATTCGGCACGCCGATGGTGGATATTACGCCGATGGGTGTGGTGGAAACTGCGCGCTGTATCCGCAAGATTCAGCAAGTTTTGAATGCTCAAGGTGCGGATGTTGATTACGAAAATTTTATTGACCAACAAACTCGATTTGTGTCGCAGGCTGCTTGGTTTTCGCGATCGATCGACTGCCAAAATTTAACCGGCAAAAAAGCCGTCGTATTTGGCGATAATACGCACGCTGCGGCGATGACGAAGATTTTGGCTCGCGAGATGGGAATCCACGTTGTGTGGGCAGGAACCTACTGCAAACACGATGCTGACTGGTTCCGGGAACAGGTAAGCGAGTATTGTGATGAAGTGCTCGTCACCGACGATCACGGGGCGATTGGAGATGCGATCGCCAAAGCGGAACCTTCGGCAATTTTCGGCACCCAAATGGAACGCCACGTAGGTAAGCGGTTGGATATTCCCTGCGGCGTAATTGCTGCACCGATTCACGTCCAAAATTTCCCGATCGGCTACAAGCCATTTTTGGGTTATGAAGGCACGAATCAGTGCGTAGATTTGGTCTACAATTCCTTTACTTTGGGAATGGAAGACCACTTGCTGGAAATCTTCGGCGGCCACGATACCAAGGAAGTGATTACGAAGGGTATTTCGGCTGATTCTGATATGGGTTGGACGAAGGATGGACAGGCTGAGTTGAACAAAATCCCTGGTTTTGTGCGGGGTAAGGTGAAGCGGAATACTGAGAAGTTCGCGCGCGATCGGGGAATTGATAAGATTACCGTTGAGGTGCTGTACGCGGCCAAGGAATCTGTCGGCGCGTAGTTTATTGGTAGGGTGGGCATTTGCCCACCTCACTTAGTAAAATAGAAATGCACTGTCACTTTTCAAACATAGAAAAGTTCTTTATGGCTAATTCTATTGCTTTCCAGACCGCGATCGAATATGTAGAATCTCTGGCAATTGAAGAGCAAGATTTGTTAATTGAATTAATTCAGAAACGGCGAATTGAAAATCGGCGAGTGGAAATTGCTAGCAATGCAAGAGAAGTTTTGAGTGCTTTAAAAGCCGGCACAGCAAAGCGAGGGAACCTTGCACAGTTAAAAGCTGATTTACTGGATGAAGAATGAAAACTCTAGTTTGGAACAACAGTTTTAAACGGGCTTTTAAACGGGTTATCAAGAGAAATCCGCAATTAGGTGAGAAAATCTTTTCGGTTTTGGAGTTCTTAGTGAACGATCCATTTTATCCTCCATTGAAGTCACATAAACTGCGGGGGCAATTAGAAGGACTTTGGGCTTGTTGGGTTGAGTCCGATTGCCGAATTATCTATACTTTTGAGCAAGATAATGAAACGCAAGAGGAATTGATCGTCTTGATTGATATTGGGACGCATGATGAAGTATATTAAGTAACGATCGCCCTTTTCCAACAAGCGTGCGATCGCCCTCACACATCATTTTGACTATCTTCTTGCTCAACTTGCTCAAAATTTACTTTCTTATAAATAGCAGATAGAGGAACTTCTAGCTGAAAGGAATTAAACACTAAAGCCGTATCTTCCTCATCATACTCGCTATACAACCATCTTTTATTCTCGGTTTTAGAATACGGCTCGATTTTGATTTTTGTTTGGTCAATAAGAATGTATTCTATAAAAGACGGAATAGTTTTGTAAAATGTAAACTTGTCAACTCGATCGTAGTTTGTAGTAGACTTTGATAAAACTTCCACAATAACTTGAGGGTTGGTAATCGTGTCAGTGCGGTTGTTGCGGTACTCAGGTATCCCAAAAATTACCATTACATCGGGATAAGTGTACAGTCGCACTTTTGGTATCCACAGACGCACGTCACCGATGAAGACATCATACTCTTGTTCGGGAAGAGCGAAATTTAAAGCAATGTAAACGTTTCCTGCGATCCGATTGTGATTCGTAGATCCGTTTGTCATAGGAATAATTTCCCCGTCGAGATATTCGCTTTTGTACTCTCCTGTTTCTTCCAGTGCTAAATATTGCTCTTCTGTGCAGTAACGTTGCTCGGTTGTTTGCAAAGTGCCTGTCATCTTGATGTTCTCCCGCAAGGATGTTGAACAAATATTTTTTTTGAGTGCGTGAAGCGAAGCTATCCCGGAGGGAATCGCTCACTTAAATGATAACCTGCATTTCCAAAAAAGCGATCGCCCTCATTCCTCCCCGCTTTCTTCTGGCTCATTCTCTGCATCATTTTCCGCCTCAAAATCCACCTTCTCAGAGATATCTGCCAGCGGCACTTCAACTTGAAAGAAATTAAAAACTAGCGCCGCATCCTCGTCCTCGCGATCGCCTGTTAGTGAATAAGTCCTATCAGCAATCGAAAGTGCCAGTTTTTTAATTGTCCGTCGGCTAGTCAGTTGCAGGGAAACTCACAAAAAATATTATTCTCAGTAACGACCTTTCGACTATACATTCAATCCTCTTGTGGGGCGGGCTTCTAGCCTGCCCCTAAAAGCTTATTGAGAATAGTACCCGATCTCAGGGGAAACGGAAATTGCATCCAAGGATTTCCTCCTTGGGGCCAATTGTGAAAACTGTACTGTTCGATCGCCCTAATCAATCCCACTTACCTAGATTAGACGCATCAACATCTTTTAAAGGAATGACTTATGAACTTCACAGCAAGACTCACACAAACCAGCTTACTCGGTTTAATGCTATTTGCCAGCAATCCAGCGGCAACCTTGGCTCTAGGACAATCGAACACAAGCACTGCACCAACAGCGTCTCGCACTCAGTCTCCGATTGAAACCATAGAAATAGCTAATGTATCCACTCCCCAAAAACAGGTGAGAGATTTTTGTGTTCGCAAAAGACAGACACTGGCAAACTATTTCGAGACCAGCAACTTTCGGATTTATCTGTGCTACAACCACGCTCATCAACTATATTACTACGGCGTTAAAAAGAGTAACGGCAGCACGATCGCCCTGCGTGCTCGTACTGAAGAGGGGACTGGTTACGTGGCAAAAAATGGCACCTACGATTACATCGTTACAGGAGCCAGCCTTAGTATTTATAACAAAGGCAAACGCATTCTCGAACAACGAGTGATTCGCTCCCTTTAGTATTTAAATGCGATCGGGCTTTCAAGCCCCGACTTCTTCAAAAAGCCGGGGATCTAACAGAATATCTGGCTTTTCTGCTGAGGCAGACGAAAGTTTGTGTAATTTAACCTCGAACTCAAATGACCGGCGCTTCGCCACATTTGAGTTTGAGGTTAACAGGTTTCAACCGCCGAATAATCTACAAATAAAAAAACCCTCCCCAACAAGGAGAAGGGAGGGTGAAAAGACAGTGATAAATTTAAGTTTTTGCAGAATTAACAATAAGGAGTTACATCTTCGCCACACTCGTCAGCCAAATAACACAAAGCTCGAAAGCGCAGCCCAACCACTTGCTCGTAAAGCGGATTTAACTTGCACAGCGGCGGAATGGATAATAAAGTGCGATCGCCCACCAGAGAAATTTCTACAATATCAGATGAGCCACTATTGCTCTCATGCAAAAAATCATGTCAACCTCTACGAAAAGGGAGGACCCCGGTCTTGTGGCGATCGCCCGGAAAGCCTTAAAATGGTTTACCGAAGCGTCCCCAATTCAGATTTAATCATCCCGCTCTCCTGCACAATTGCGGATGCTGCTTCCCCCAAAATCCTGTGTGCGGCCGTCGTTGGATGAATGCCGTCCCAAAACAAAAATCGATCGGGACTAGCACAAACACCTCCACCCGATAAACACGCACTCGTCACATTAGTCAAGCCGTATTTAGCCGGAGAAGCGATCGCTTCCCGATAAAGCGCATTAGCATCCAGAGTCGCAATTTTTAAGCCAGGATGCTGTTGATTTAATACCTTAACCGCTCGCCTCAAACCCTGATTATGTGCTTGTGTTAATGCAGTCAGCCTTGCAGAATTAGCGGCTGTTCGCGTCGCCGGTAACTGCCCCAAATCTGGTAAATTTGCCAGCAGGATATTTTTGGCACCCACATCAGCAAGAGACGCCATCGCCCTCCCGACATTTTCAACGGGAAGATTCGCATTACTTACCCCCTGCAAATAGTCATTTGCACCCGCCCACAGTACATACAGCGCATGAGGATTTGCCTGTTTTTGGGAGTTAGTCCATGACTGAACTTGAGTTAACAAACCAGGGACAAGGCTATTGCGATCGCTCCCCGTTGTTGCACCTCCATAGGCCAAATTAGTGACTCGTTCAGGCGGCAACTTTAGGCGATCGGCAAGATACTCTACCCAAACCTTACCATTCGAGTAACGCCCTTGAAAGTAAGTCGAACGAGGCGGATATTGACCCCCGCTCGCTCGAAACACCGTTCCCATATCCGAAAGACTGTCCCCAAATACATATAGTTCATTGACAGCCTCAGAACTTTGAGCTGATAGGATGAGTGCAACCATAAAAGATAAAATCCCAATAATTACTGCAAAAAACGTTTTTTTCAACACTTAGTATTAGTTATCTCCTTGAAGCTTTTTATAATTTGTACCGTTATTTACCGAGTTCGTGATTTTGAATTTTAGTCTTAGTGATATTCTTGAAATCGCTTAAATATTTGCATCAATTACTAATATATCAATTTTGTAAAAAAAAATCTGGTAGTAAAACTGAACTTTAATTGCGGTTTGCCTCACTCCACGGCTAAACCTACATAGATTGATGATGTCCTTGAGACTTGTCTAATGGTATCTCGCTCATAGCGCTGTGGCGGGGACAAAACCGTACATATTTTGGGAGATTACCCAATAAAGTTAGGCAAGAGGCGAACCACGAAAACCTTCCAAACAACTACCCTTGAGGTAAAGATCAATAAAAAAATAATGCATTTAAACCTGATTTACTCGACGATCAAGAAATTGAGCGCACTTTTTCTCCCGGAAAGCTTGCACAAAACAAAAACCCTCCCCAACAAGGAGAAGGGAGGGTGAAAAGACAGTGATAAATTTAAGTTTTTGCAGAATTAACAATAAGGAGTTACATCTTCGCCACACTCGTCAGCCAAATAACACAAAGCTCGAAAGCGCAGCCCAACCACTTGCTCGTAAAGCGGATTTAACTTGCACAGTGGCGGAATGGATAATAAAGTGCGATCGCCAATTTTGACTTCTCGCTCAAACGGACACTGGCTGGGAATAAACTTACACAGCAACCGAGCCAACTTTTGACTTTTAATTGCAGTGTTATCAAGCCATTGTTTTAGCGGATCCAATGGGTCAAAGTGTGGCTTTTGACCGTAAGGTTGAGAATTTGTAGCGACATTAACGGCGGTTTCTTGTTTGCCAAACCATACCCAATTTGGCAGAGTTCGGTAGGATACTGTATGCTCAAATACGTTCATTTTGCTCTGTTCCTCTTTTATAACGAGGTGCCAAGAACTCTCTGTAGAGCTTGTGCGATCTTATCTACAATCAGTATCTACAGCATCTCGTTTTGCTTTACCGGATTGAACTTCTTAAATTAATGACTTAGGACGAGAAAAGTAGTTCCTGATTTTTTTTAGACCTGGTGTGCGATCTAAAAAGTGTCCTCATTTCAAGCCCAACAATTGATTGATAGGGTAAAAATTCTGTCTTCTACGTTTTAGCTTCAACCTTCGGTTGACTCTCCTTTTGTAGTTCAATTACAATTGTGACGCATCGACGTGAATTATCCTATACGTGAAAATGCGGAACTTTTAATAAAACTTATAATATTTCTAAATAAGCTCTGCTGCAAACAACCCTGAAACCCCGCCGCAACTATCTTTGCTCGCGATCGCTCAGAAACTTCTACAATGAAAAATAATCGATATCACCGCCCTCACCACCCATGAGTAACCCAGAAACCAAAGCTATCACCCGCGAATTGCAAAGCCACGCCGCCATTCTCGGCGGCTTCGTCTCCCTCCTCTGGATTATCGAAATTGTCGATGTATTCCTGTTCCGAGGCAGGCTGAATGCCTACGGAGTCCGCCCCCGCAGCCTCGACGGACTTCAAGGCATCCTGTTGATGCCTTTTCTGCACGGCAGTTTTGCTCACTTAGCCGCCAATACCCTCCCTTTAGTGACATTGGGTTGGTTGATAATGCTGCGAGAAATTAGCGACTTTTTTATCGTGAGTGCCGTCACTGTGCTAGTCAGCGGATTCGGAGTTTGGCTGACTGGCGCCCCCTATTCCGTTCACATTGGTGCCAGCGGATTAATCTTTGGTTACTTCGGCTTCTTGCTGCTGCGGGGCTATTTTGAACGCAGCTTTACATCTATTTTGGTATCTTTAATTGTCGGTTTCTTCTACGGCAGTTTAATTTGGGGAGTTTTGCCCTCGCAGCCGGGAGTTTCCTGGCAAGCGCATTTCTTTGGCTTTGTCGGCGGGGTATTAACAGCTCAACTTTTGGGGCGGCAGAAACGGCAGATTAACTAGGATTAAGACGTAGGGTGAATGATATCATCACCTTGGTTTCTTACCCCGAAATTATCTGAAAGCGTAGGTTTTTTGTCAATAAACCTGGTTTATTGTGTAACAATTTCGTCCCGGATAGCAAGACTAACTGCTGACCAATAATTCAACGCGGGCCGGCAAGCACACAGTAAAAACCGAACCGCAACCTAACTCGCTTTCAACGTGCATATCGCCACCCATCATCACGCAAAAGTGACGGCTAATAGTCAATCCCAAACCCGTGCCGCCATACTTGCGCGTAGTTGAGGCGTCGCCCTGCATAAACGCTTGAAATAAATACTGCAATTGTTCGGGGGGAATCCCAATGCCCGTATCAGTTACGCGGAAAATTATTGAGTCGGAAGGTTCTGCTATTTCTTGACTTGTTAATGTGTCATGTTTAATTCTTTCAATACAGAGGCTAATAGTGCCTTGTTCCGTAAATTTGGCTGCATTGCTCAGCAGGTTGAGCAATATTTGACGAGTTTTGGTAATGTCCGCATACATCATTCCCAAGTCGTCAGCACAATAAACTTCAAACTTATTAGAATTTTTATCTATCAAGGGTTTGACAGTAGAAACTACCTCGTCAATTAAATTAACCGGGTTGAAAGCTTCTAAGTAAAGTTCCATCCGCCCCGCTTCTATCTTAGAAATATCTAGAATGTCGCTAATTAAAGAAAGCAAGTGTTTGCCCGCTGTTTGAATTTTGTGCAAGTCTGGGATAAAATCTTCGCAGCCTAAATCCTCGGCGTCTTCTTTGAGCATATCGCTGTAACCAATAATCGCGTTGAGGGGAGTTCGCAATTCGTGGCTCATATTAGCTAAAAAGGCGCTTTTGGCTTGGTTTGCAGCTTGAGCGGTTTGAGCGACTTTTTGGAATTCTTCTGCTAATTTGCGCTGGGTAATATCTTCAGCAATACCGACTATGCGGTAAATTTCCCCTGCTTCGTTGCGGACTGGAAAAGCCCGATCGCGCACCCAGCAAACTGAACCGTCCGAGCGCACTACCCGATACTCCTCATCATAATCGCCCCGCACCTGTTTCTCAAAAGCAGCCTTGACGCGATCGAGATCCTCCGGGTGAATAGCATCCCAAAAAGCCTCCGGTTCTGACTGCAAACTTTGACAGCTCAAATTCCATATTTTTTCGCAAGCAGGGCTGACATAAACTAGCTGTTTTTGATTGGGTTCTCTAATCCAAAATACCTCATGAATATTTTCTGCCAACTGGCGAAACCGCTCCTCGCTAGCCCGTAACTTCTCCACAGCACTGTGAAATTCTGTCACATCCTGAATCAGCGATGCCACCCCAATGATGCTGCCGTCAGCATCAACCAAAGTCGTATTGTACCACTCACACAAAATAATTTTGCCGTCCTTTCTGATGTTCTCGTTAAGGCTGGTAACTCCTCCTTGATTAGTGAGCAAAGTTATAGATAGTTGCCTGACATACTCCTTAGCAATTTCAGGAACTATGAGATCGACTCCGTGGCGTCCCATAGCTTCCAAGCGGTTGTATCCAAAAATTCTTTCCGCTGACAAATTCCATTCCGCTACTTCAAAGTTGAGATCCCATTCAATCGCTCCCAAAGGAGTTTGGTGAAGATGGAGAGCCAGTTTTTGCTGCGAGTTTTTTAGAGAAATAATTAATTGATTTTTGTCGGTGATCGCAGATTCTACCCGATCTTCGAGTGTAGTAAACGACTCTTCCAATTGATCTGCCATCATATTAAAAGAGCGAGCCAGGACACCGACCTCATCCTCCCGCTCTACAGACGCCATCAACCGGGAATCTACCACCATCCCGTCCCATTCTCCCCGGGACAAAGCATCCGCAGCCTTGCTCAGACGCCGAATCGGTACAACAATCCACCTAGAAGTCAGAGCGCCAATCGCCGTTGCCAGCACCAAAGCACCCAGACACATCACCACAGTATACCGAGTGTTGGCATTAATCCTTTCCATAAAATCGGCTTCAGGAACTGTCACCACAATCAACCAGTCGAGGCCCCTGCTGTCTAAAAGTGGCGTCACCTGTAGAAATTGCCGTTGACCGTCGATCGTAAAATCTAACTGGCGAGATCTGTCAATTTTGTGCAAATCCCCGAAACGTTCTGTCAAATAGCGGGCGGTTGATCGAATTAGAACATTCTTGCTGCTGGCTGCCACAATCCGTTTCGCAACACCATTGCTAACAATAAATGGCGGTTCCCGAGTAGAATTTGCCACCAATTGCCCCGACCTTTCTACAATAAAAGTCTGTCCTGCTTTGCCAATTTTTAGAGTTTCTAAGAATTGATTGAGCTTGGAAAGTGCCAAGTCAGAACCCAGGACTCCTATCAGTTTTCCATCATCGCCATAGACTGGTTGAGCAGCCGTAATCGCTAGTTTTGGAGCATCAAAATAAGTATAAATTTTACTCCAAGTCGGTTTGCCTGCCCGCACCGGAGCTATATACCAAGGTCTGATGCGGGGGTCGTAGTTGAGAGTAGTTTTTAATAGCTTGGTTGGTTCTCCGAACTCCGACGGCGCGTAGCTGTAAAAGTTATAGCCGGTAGATTGATTGGAAATCTGAACTTGCAACTTGCCGTCGTCTAGGCGTTCAACTCCAATAAAATCTTTTTGTTCGGAGGCGAATTGAATGTAGCTAATTTTATCAAAGGTTGTGATTTGTTTGGAGAAGTAGCGTTGCAAATTATCAGCATCCTGCACGTTCAAAATGCCGAGACGGATGGCATCGAGATTGAGCTGATTGATTTGGTGGGGTGTTTTGATGTAAGTATCAATATGTTGCTGGATACGCGATGTGACTTCGGCCCGCAGTTGTGCGGCAACATCGTTGACGGCTATGCGTCCGTTCCGCAGCGACAGCCACCCCGTCAACCCTACCGCAGCGAAAGTCTGGAGGGCAAAAGGCACAACAAGGACGATGCGAATTGGCACTTTGCCCGACATTTTTAAAATCGGGTCGGTCAGATATTTGATTGGCATGGTAAAGCAGAACTATTATGAACCCACAACATTCCGGTCAAGTACAACTTGATGAGCGCAGGTTTTGAAGTGGAGAGGGTTTTAGTAGGCAAAGTGCTGTTAATAACTCGGAATCTGCCGCTGGCAACTGAATTTTTAACGACTGCCACCGCCATCTTAGCGCGCTCGTCCGCTTTGAGAACAGGGGCGATCGAGATGAATGCAGTATCAATCCTGGACTCACTCTACACGCTCATACTATTATAGATTTGAGATTAAAGAATTAAAGAATTGGGAAAGACTGGTTCTGTAAGGGTTTAGAATTTGCCTGCTTTTGCATTTTTTTTTTGAACAGGTATCTGAAACCTAGTTTTTTTAGCGTTTGGGCGGTCTACAACGAACTATTTTCGTGAAAAAAAATCGATAGATAGCCACCCGTGCGTCCAGCACTAACTATTTTTCCACTCCTGACGCGCGCTAATCAAACCAATCGAGTTTTTGGTTGACTCATGCCTGAAATGACGTATTTTGCCGTTTCAACCCGGTTGCTGCGTCAGTTCTATTTGACCGATAGCGCGATCGCAAGTTATAAGTTTTGACAGGAAATTTAATTGATATCTCCACAAGCAATACTCCGGACAGTTTTTAAAGAGGGATGCGATGCCTTCGGCAAGCAACGCTTACGCAATACAGCAGAGAAGTGA
>NZ_JAUBPR010000099.1:0-24692 GCF_036700845.1 Microcoleus sp. S13_C5 | reverse complement strand
TCTATTAGACTTTCTAGATTGTCTGGGTCTCCCTTGACACACCAATAAGATACTTTGTTGACTGAGCAACCCAAAAAATCAGCAATTTTAGATTGTGTCTTGCCGTCATTGAGCAATAATAGAATTAGAATTCTTTCTCTAATATTTGCCTTTTCTTCCTCTCTTAAGGCTTTTTGTAATTTCTCTATTTGTTGGGGATTGAGATGGTTTTTAGCTGGCATTTTTGTATATATTGACTAACCTCATTTTTTATGATACCCTATTTAAAGGCACAACAGCTTATTGAAGCTGTTCGGTTTTCATATTGAGTTTCTACTTGGATTCCACTTAATCCAACCCACTCATCAATGCCTTCCACCGAGAATTTGAACGTGTTGAGCGAGACAATTTCTTTATCGTCGTAAGCGACACCAATGAGAGCCTTGTTAACATAGACAGAGGACTTAGAAATACCACCCAAAGAAATATTTAGGTTTTTATAAAAACAATCCTCCAGTGTAACTAGGCCGTGCTTTTCGATATGTCCAATAATCCTTTCCAATTCATATTTGCCATTTGGGGCTTTATTTAGCCCTTCGATGATTTCATCGAAGAACCCAACTACCTCAAGCTCAATATTCCCGCCGTCTGTGATAATAAGCGTGCCAGGTATCTTTCTTTCTGGAGCTGAGGGAAGCCAAAAATAGCCAGATTTTTTGAATTCTTCTTTTATTCGGAACTTAGGCTCCCTAAAATCTAACTTATAATTGTGTCGCAGATTCTGATATATTCAACTGGTTTTTCGCAAAACTTCTAAAATCTTGGCCAGCAAATCGCCATAGTCCACTGGAACTAAATCGCTGTCACCCAATCTTAAGATGTTCACCCTGTTAACTCCTTCAAAAAGCTTGAATCCACTCTTTCACATCGTACTCAGTCCAAACCCCATTTACCCAATAAGGATCGGCTTCCACCAATTGTCGCACGGCCGCCTCATCTTCTGCTTCGTAAATAGCAAAAACTTTTGTTAAATCTTTCGTTGGCCCGATCGTACTTAACACACCCGATTCCTTCTGCTTAGCCAATCCGGCTAAATGAGCGTCTCGAAACGGAGCGCGTTTTTCGATAACGTCTTCGCAGTAACTTCCCCACATCACATATTTAGTCACGGTTTTGAGCCTTAGATGAATTTGTTTAAAAGTTATTGTACAATAATAGTAAGAAGATTTAACCAAAATGTTAACGATTAAGATTAATTAACCGCAGAGGGCGCAGAGGAAGAGGGGAAAGAGAGAGGTTTGTTGGATAGGAGGAGAAATTTATGACTTTAATGGTTGGGGAGATGTTGCGGCCATTGGTGTTAATTTAACGCTTTTTCCCTGAGTCCGGCAGGGGTTGAAACCCCCGCCTCAAAGCTGAAGTCCTCGCTAGGAGGACTGAAGAGTTCATTAGTTAGCAACTATGCACTTTAGAGGGTTTTATTGCAAGAATTTGAGATTCTTCGCTTGGCTCAAAATGGCAAATTTACCTTGTTATCCGTAAATCTTATTAGTCCTCATAGCAAGGACTTTAGCTTTGAGCCAGGGAATTCATTCCCTGGCGGTTTCCATTGCTGAGTAGCGGCCTCTTTAGCTTCTCAAACTAACGCCGAATTTCTCAACTAAAACATCGCGCACTTTTTGTTGTGCCGGTTCGACATCGGTTTCGCTCAAAGTTCGATCGCCCGCGCGGTAAATTAACCGAAAAGCCAAACTCCGCTGTCCCGCCGGTACGTTGTCGCCCCGATATTCGTCGAACAGTTCCACGGAATCCAGCAAACTACCCGCCGCCTTTTTCATCGCACTTTGCATATCTACAACCGGAACTTCAACCGGTGCGAAAAATGCAATGTCTCTGTCAGAAGCGGGGAAACTCGAATAACCCGCGAATTTGCGAGTTAAGTTGCTCGATCGCCCTAATTCACCCAACAGCACCGCCAAATCTAATTGAAACACGTAAACCTGCTCAGGCAAATCCTTTTCTTGCTGCAATTGCGGGTGCAACTGTCCAAAAACTCCTAAATGTTTTCCGTTTAACGATAACGCAGCCGTGCGGCCCGGATGCAAGCGTGTATTCGAGGAATCGCTTTGATATTCTACCGACAAACCCAACTCCTGAAACGCGCTTTCCAAAACCCCCTTGGCCTCAAACCAAGTCAAAGGTCGATCGCGCCCTCCCTGCTGCCACTTCCACACAGTCGGATCGCCGCCGATAATCCCCGCAACTGCATCGGCTTCCTTCATTGCATCCCCATCCTTACAGAAAATGCGGCCGACTTCAAAACCGTTTAGCGCCCCATTTCCCTGTTCCAAATTGTACTGGAAAGCATCAATCAAACCCGACAGCATTTCTGTCCGCAAAGCCGAATACTCCACAAACAGCGGATTCGCCAGCACCACTTGATTGTCTCCCTCAGTTTTCACCAAAGAATAGTGCATCAACTCCGTCAACCCGGCCGCCCGAAAAGCCGATCGCACATTCCGAATTGCCGCGTATTCTGGTGACAGATAACCGGGTTCCGTTTTGCTGGGCAAAGTATCGCATAAATTGTCATAACCGTGGAGTCTGGCAACTTCTTCAATTAAGTCAATTTCTCTTTCTAAATCTCGGTAACGGTAAGGAGGAACAGTTATCGCAAACACCCGTTCTTTTTCCGTTGGCACAACTTCGCATCCCAAAGCTGTGAGAATGTTTTTCACCTCTTCCGGTTCCAGATATTTAGAACCGCCCGTTTGTCCTCTTTTCAACTGCCCCAAAACCAGATTTACTCGGTCTAAACGCAATTCGAGCGATCGCGAAAAACTCAAATCCTCGCCCGAACTCGCCGTTTTCTGCACCGTCGCAGTGCCTCCAGCCAACTCCAAAATTAGGGCAACAGCGCGGTTGCAAGCCGTCGCCAATGCCGCCTGATTCACCCCCCGTTCGTAGCGGATCGAAGCCTCGCTCCGCAAGCCTTGAGCGCGCGCAGAACGGCGAATCGTTGCCTGGTCAAAAATCGCTGCTTCCAAGACTAAATTTTGCGTTCCTTCGTGAACTTCCGTGTCTTCGCCGCCCATTACCCCAGCTAAGGCAACAGGTTTGTCGCTAGCAGTAATTAACAGATTTTGAGCTTGCAAATTGCGGTTTTGTCCGTCCAAAGTCTTGAAGGATTCGCCTGTTTTGGCAAAGCGGACGCCGATGCTGATATCTTGAGTACCCGTGAAAGATTGCAGGCGATCGCGATCGAAAGCGTGCAGCGGTTGTCCCCATTCCAGCAAAATGTAATTAGTCACGTCAACTACATTATTAATTGGCCGCACTCCGGCCGCCTGCAACCGCTGCTGCAACCAAGCTGGAGAAGCAGCAATTTTCACACCTTCAATTGCCGTGCCGATGTAAATTGGGCAGCCTTGCGGTTCCGATATTTCTACTGCCAAATCCGGACTTTCTTTGCCCTCAATCGCAAAACCATTCGTTGCGGGAATTCTCAAACTCGCCCCAGTCAGCGCCGCCACTTCCCGCGCCACGCCCACCATACTCAAAGCATCTGCACGGTTGGCAGTTGCTGTCAAGTCTAAAATCACATCGTCTAAACCCAAAAGTGGGCGAATATCGCTGCCCAATTCGGGATTTTCTAACTCAAAAATGTGAATGCCGGCTGACTCTTTAGCCAGTCCCAATTCTGCCAGAGAGCAAATCATTCCTTCGGAAGGAACGCCCCGCAATTTAGCAGGTTTAATCTTTAAATCAATAGTCGATAAATAAGTGCCCACAACAGCGACAGGCACATAAATGTCGGCCCTAGCGTTGGGTGCGCCGCAAACAATATTCAAAGCTTCACCAGAGCCCACATCCACTTGACAAACTCTCAATTTGTCTGCATTCGGATGCTGTTCGCAGGCAATGATTTTGCCCAAAACTACGCCGCTTGCCCACGGGCGGCGGTCTTCAATTTCTTCCACTTCAAAGCCTGCCATTGTCAGGGTTTCGGCTAATTCTTCCGGGGAGATCGACACATCCACCAATTCCCGGAGCCACTTTAGAGATATACGCATAATTTAGTCAGTAGTTAGTTGTCAGTGCTCGGTAGTTATTAGTCAAAAGTCCGCGCCGACAGGCTACGACTTTTGAGTCCCAGAATTTATTCGGGAAAGCTTTTACTAGCATACTAATTCAATTTTGTCAAGACTGTTAGGGTACACCTCAGCAAAAACTAGGAATCTACCCAAAGGTCGATGGCGACTGGGGGATGAGTAGCATTCTCATTCAGAGAATGAGGTATGCTAGATACATCTAACAACGCAAAAAGCACTTAAGTTTAGAAAGACTTTACACAAAAAAGCACAACTTTAGCAAGTCTTTAAACTATCTTCAAGGATAATCAACCGAAAAAACTCAAACCAGCGAGATAATCAAAATAGGGAAAAGATATCGACATAAAAGACTTAGGTGCAATTCCAATTCGCAATCGAAGGCACGGCCAGCCGACAACTGATAGATTAGTATGTCTACCAGAATCAGGAACAGGCTATTTGTGCAGTCGAGCGACGCTGACAAGATCAGAACAACATAGGCAAACTCAATCAATATGAGCTACTGCGTAAATCCGGGCTGTCCCCATCCTCAAAACCCTGCTGACTCTATTCTCCAATGTCAGACGTGCGGTGCGCGGTTATTGCTGCGCGCTCGCTACCGAGTCATTGAACCGTTAGGACAAGGAGGTTTTGGAGCTACATTTCTGGCAAAAGACATCTCATTGCCCGGTCAACCGAGTTGTGTAGTCAAGCAACTGCGACCCAGTAGTTCGTCGCCGCGAGTTTTAGAAATGGCGCGGGAATTATTTAAGCGAGAGGCAAAAACCCTCGGTCAACTGGGCGACCACCCGCAAGTACCGAGGCTGCTAGACTATTTTGAAACGGAACAGCAATTTTACTTAGTTCAAGAGTATGTTAAAGGCTCGACTTTGAAACAAGAAGTCAAGCACTCAGGCCGTTTCAACGAATCGGACGTTAAAAATTTTCTATTAGAAATTCTGCCAGTAGTGCAATATATCCACAGCCAAGGAGTAATTCACCGAGACATCAAACCCGCAAATATTATTCGCCGAGTTCAAGACGGTCACTTAGTTCTGATTGACTTCGGAGCGGTAAAAGACCAAGTTAGCCAAACAATATTATTAGACCCCGCCGACCAAAGCGCCAACACAAAATTTTCAGTCGGCACATTTAGTTTTGCCCCCCCGGAACAAATGGCGCTGCGGCCGATATTTGCCAGCGACATCTACGCGGTGGGCATGACTTGCTTGTACTTGCTGACAGGAAAATCGCCCAAGGATTTAGATTTTGATGGAATAACGGGCGAAATTGTTTGGCAGCCACACGTTCAGGTAAGCCCAAATTTTGCGCGGATTCTCGAAAAAATGCTGAAGCCGATGGTTGGTCACCGCTTCCAATCAGCAGCAGATGTCCTCAGAGCTCTCTCTGGCCAATTTGAAGACCCAAGTCTTATGGATGGCTTGGCAACTCAATTCAACGCCTCTTCTCGTGCAGTTGAAGAACCGACAATATTTAATGACGAGGGTTCTTCGTGGTCACCGCCGAGGAGCAAAATCACTGAAGATTTACGATCGAACCACACCCGCGCTGGTAGAACTTCCTTCAGCCAATCTGGGAACACAGGGATGCAGCCCAGAGTTTCCCGTACTCTGGCTGAGTCCGGCAGAACTTTCGGAACGGTTGGACCTTCTAGTGGCAATTTAGCAGCGTCAAAGCTATCGAAAGTTGCTCCTAAGTGGGACGCCAACAGCTTGCGAGCGGCATATTTTAAAGGCAAGCGCGATTTTGCTGACTGCGAACTGTCTGGCCTGCAACTGCAAAAATTGCAGTTAGCGGGAAGTAATTTTTATCAGGCTAGGTTGGTGAAGGCAAATTTGCAAGCAGCGGATTTGTCAGGGGCGAATTTGGGTCACGCCCGGTTAATTCAGGCGAATTTGCGAGATGCTAATTTGACTGAGGCTTATTGCAGCACTGCCAATTTTGAAGGCGCGGATTTCCGAGGTGCTGACTTGACGGGGGCTTATTTGACTAAGGCGAATTTGCGGGGAGCAAATTTGTGCGGGGCGAATCTTACGAACGCTACAGTTTCTGAGGAACAACTGGCAATGGCAAAGACCAATTGGCTGACTGTTAAGCCGGATGGTAAGCGGAGTTTTGGATTTTAAGCAGTCAGTTGTCAGTAGGCAGTTGTCATAAGTTAACAGTCAACAGTCAACAGTCAACAGTCAACAGTCAACAGTCAACTTCCCACTCCCCCAGTCAGGTGAGTCGTCAGGAGGAAGCTCGATCGCCCCAATGCCGCCTAAATTAAAAACTAGGAATGGAGGATTCGATCGCACTAAACATGAAACTGCTCAACCCCCGCACTCGAATGCTTCTGTACACCGGCATCCTGGCCCTGGCCTACTTTGTTACCGGAAAACTCGCAACGTCGATGCTGGGACTGGTGAAAGCCGAACCCTCCCCCGTCTGGCCGCCCGCCGGTATTGCTCTAGCGGCACTGCTACTGCAAGGGCGACGGATGTGGCCGGGAATTGTCCTCGGTTCGGTGCTGTTAAACTCTACCGCCGGTATACCGTCGGCTGTCATTGCCACATCGGCCTTTAGCGTCACCCTGCAAGCGCTGGCTGGAGAGGCTTTGCTGAGGGAGAGCGGATTTTCTACTAAACTCGATCGATTGCGAGATGTTCTGGCTTTAGTGGCGGGCGCTGTCATCGGGTCTACTTTGGTCGGTTCTACCCTCGGCAACTTGGGAACGTGCATTTTTGGTTGGGCTCAGTGGAGCAATTTCTCTCGCAACTGGTGGACTACGTGGCTCGGAGACGGCATGGGAATTTTGATTGTGACGCCAGTGCTGCTGACTTTGAACCACGCCGTTAATAGTTTTAAATTTCCACTAAAACTGAGAGCTTTCATTATTCTCAATTACTTGTTTAGGAACAGGCAAGATGCCTGTTCCACAAGAGATGAATTTTCTTGTGGAACAGGCATGTTGCCTGTTTTTGATAATGGTGTAACAGGTGAGAGAAAATCTCGGATTATCTCAAGTTTAAAAGCATTTTTTAACTGGGACAATTACCAATCGCAAGTTACTAATTATTCAAGCAGATATTCTGGCAGTGAAAACCGCTATCATTTTATATTTTTAATTGTTAATTATTCAGAAATAGCGCTGTGGCTGACACTCTTGCTGAGCGTGAGCTGGCTGTTTTTTTGCTCTAAAATACAAGCAGCGATCGCTCAGTATCCGCTGGAGTATCTGCCTTTTCCTCTGATAGTTTGGGCTGCCCTGCGGTTTCAACCGGCGGGAGCGATTTTTGCTTATTCGATCGTCTCTTACATAGCGATTTGGGGAGCAGTACAGGGAGGTGGCCCGTTTTTGGCCAAAAGCGATAATCTCAAACAGGCGGTTTTATTTTTACAAGCTTTTACCGGTACGATCGCCCTTGTGGCTCTGATGTTGGCCGCCGCCGTAGCAGAACGCCAGCAAGCGCTGGTGGAGGTGCGCCGCACGGCTGCCATGCTGCGCGATCGCGAAGCTAGTTTAGCCAACGCTCAGCGCATCGCTCAGTTGGGAAATTGGGATTTAAATTGCGCCGCCCTCACAGCAACTGACAACTGCGAAGAATCCGCAGAACATCATATATCTAATATCGAATTGCGGTGGTCAAACGAACTTTACCGCCTCTTGGGTTTTGCTCCTGGAACTATCAAACCGACACCAGAAGTTTTTTTGCAGGCCGTACATCCAGAAGACCGAGAATTGGTGGCGCGATCGCAGCGCCAAGCTATGTTTGAACACAAACCCTATTGCATTAACTACCGAATTGTGCTGGCAGACGGCTCCGAACGCACTGTCTGCGAACAGTCGGCAATTCAGTCAGGGGCGATCGCGGCCACAGTCCAAGACGTTACCGAACGCCACCGCGCGGAAGTGGCTTTGCGGGCGTCCTCCGATCGCGATCGCTTGCTCTCAGAAATCGCCCTGCGAATTCGCAACTCCCTCGACCTCGAAGAAATTCTCAACACTACTGTTGCCGAAGTCCGGCAATTTTTCAAGGCAGACCGCGCTTTCATCGGTATTATGGACGTGGACGGGGTACATCTTCCTAGCCCGGTGTACGGTAAGGTTGTGGCCGAGTCTGTGGATGCCCAATGCCGTTCTCTTTTGGGGTGGGTACTCGCTGACGAGAATCACCTCGAAAACCAGAAAACTTTTTATGCTAACAACCGCGTCCGAGCTATCTCCGATACAGCTAGCGTTCAACTCAGCGTTCCAATTGCCCAATTGTACAGCGACTATCAAATTCGCGCGACGTTAAATGTGCCGATCGTCCTGGGGGATGAATTGTTTGGGATCTTGGCCGTCAACCAGTGCTCGATGCCCCGCCAGTGGCAGGAATTTGAAATTGATTTGTTGGAAAAACTCGCTACCCAAGTGGCGATCGCTCTCCAGCAAGCCCAACTTTTGCAGCAGGTAAAAGCTCTCAATGCCAACTTGGAATCTCAAGTCGAGGAACGCACCCACCAACTACAGCAAAAAATGCACGAGTTGCAAGAAAGCAACCGCCTGAAAGACCTATTTTTGCACGCAGTTTCTCACAATCTCCGCACTCCTGTTATGGGAATGTTAATACTGCTGAAAAATTTGCTCAACAAATCGGCATCTGATTCTCTACAAGATGTTCCGGTTTCTCGATCAATTTTGCAGCGCATCGTTCAGGCTAGCGAACACCAGTTGACTATGGTTAATGCCCTGCTCGACGCTCACGCTAGCGAGGTCAAAGGGATTGTTCTTAATACTGTACCGCTGCATTTGCCGTCTTTAGCTTCAGCCATTGTTGCCGATTTAGAACCGATGCTAGCCAAAAATCAAGCAACTTTAACTCAGGAAATACCAGTGGATTTGCCACAAGTCAAGGCCGATCGCCAACACTTGCAGCGGGTGCTAGAAAATCTGTTGACTAATGCTATTAAACACAATCCTCCGGGAGTCAATATAACTTTTAAAGCCGAGGTAATTGCTGTTGAAACAGCGCTAAGTTATGAAGAAAATTCACAGGCTTTAACATCGCCCAATAATCCGCTGGCCCGCTGTATCGCTAACGGGATATCTGCTGTGGGCGATCGTCCTAGGATGGGCGAGACCACCCAGAAAAATCAGGAAACCCTGACCAAATTTAACCTCGACGGCAGTTGCAAAGTACGCCGCTATCACGGTCAAATTGGCAATCTCGGCAGCAAATTGCCCGGAGTCACCGTAAAAATGGTTCGCTGTACTGTAACAGATAATGGAGTGGGCATCAGCGCCAAACAGCGGGAATCTCTGTTTGAACTTTACGTTCAAGACCCTAATAGCCGACAATTAACAGGGCTGGGTTTGGGACTGTACCTGTCCAAGCAAATTATCAAAGCTCACGGCGGCTCGATCGGCGTCGAAAGCACTCCCGGCGGTGGCTCGACTTTCTGGTTTTCGCTACCTGCTGTCAACTCGGACGATCGATCTTTGTCAATCTAAAATCTAAAATCTAAAATCTAAAATGATATGAACTCTTTGGGCAAGGCAAAATCAGTTCAGGTATTAACGGTTTACGAGGTGTGGCGCGATCGCTTCCTCCGAGATCGGCTGCGCCCTGCTGTCGGAATTGCCATCTTTTTTGCCTTCACAATAACGGTCTATTTCCTGGGCGAAAGATTCTTCGCTCGCCAGGAGTTTGAAAGTGTTTATTTGTACACGAGCGCTGCTGTAGAATTGGGTTTGTTGACCTGTTTTGTGTTGCAAAAAACCTCCTTCGGACAGCGCTATCCCGGTTTGCTATTTTTGGGTTTTTCGTGGTCACTGACGGTGATTGTACAGCTTGGGCTAGCTGTCGCACAAGCCGGGGAATTACCAATTTTTACCTGGAGTTTAGCGTTTCTGATCCAAGCTACGGTGATGCCCGTCCGCTGGCGTCTCCACCTGATTTCTCAACTCGGCGTTTTGTGTTGCCACGTCGGGATAAATTTGGTTTTAAATCTAAGTTTTGCTAAGTATACTCCTTTTAAGTTGACCGGGTTGTACTTATATTTGTTTTGGTTTTGTTTGATATGTGACTTGTCCGTTTATTGGTACGAATGTCTGCAACAGAAAGAGTTTAGTACCAGGCGTGAGTTGGAATCTGCTTACCAGCAGTTGGAGGTGGCGGAGGCGAAGTACCGTAGCATTTTTGAGAATGCGGGCGAGGGAATTTTTCAAAGCACTCCCGACGGCCGCTACATTACTGCAAATCCAGCTTTGGCGCGGATTTACGGCTGCGATTCCCCGGAAGAAGTGACGGCAAAGTTTACTGATATTGAGCGACAGTTGTACGTCGATCCGGCTCGCAGAAATGAGTTTTTGCGATTGATCGAGGAAAGCGGCACAGTATCGGATTTTGAATCTAAAATTTACCGCTGTGACGGCAGTATTGTCTGGATTTCTGAGAAGGCGCGGGCGGTACGGGACAGCAGCGGTGCCGTGCTTTATTATGAGGGTTTAATTGAGGATGTCACGCAGCGCAAACAGGCACAAGAATCGCTGCGGCTATTTATCCACGCTCTTTCTCACGACTTGCGAAACCCGGTGGCGGGAATGTTAATGGTGCTGAAAAATTGGCAGACGAAAACTGGGGATTCGATCGCAATTCCCCGTTCTGTTTTGGATCGGATGATTCAAGGTAGCGAGCAGCAATTGCGCTTGATAAATTCGCTGTTGGAAGTTCACGCCGGGGAATTGCGCGGTTTGGTTCTGCACTGCGAATCGATTGATTTGAGAGCGATAGTTGAAGCTGCTGCGACAGATTTGGAGCCTTTAATGAATGAGGGTAAAGCTACTTTTAAAAATTTGGTGCCGGATGATTTGCCAGCCGTGAATGCTGACAAAACTCAGTTGTGGCGCGTGTTCTCTAATTTAATAGCTAATGCTTTGAAACACAATCTATCGGGACTGAATTTAACAGTTTCGGCTCAAGTAATCAAGGCGGGGAAATTAACTATAAATCAAACAACAGCAAAACAAGATATCGACAAATTACCAATCCCCAATCCCCAATCCCCAATCCCCAATCCCGGAAGTAGGATGATTTACTGTACTGTGGAAGATGACGGGGCAGGAATATTGCCGGAACAGTGCGAACATCTTTTTGACCTTTACGTTAGGGGTAATCAATCCCGACACTCCGTCGGTTTGGGTTTGGGTCTATATCTTTGTCGGCAAATTATTGGTGCTCACGGCGGCCAAATAGGGGTAATTAGCACTCCCGGTGCTGGGGCAAGTTTTTGGTTTACTTTGCCGCTGGCTGAGAATTCCCGGTGATTTTTTTTGTATGTTTAATTACATTTAATCTAGCAATCGTGCCATATATTAAGAGCGTTCTTAATTGCGGAAACCGTTGCGAAATATGCTTCTTCCTTCTGCCGGCGGCTATACTTTTGTTGTGCCGTCGCAGGTGCTTTTTGAGTGGTTCAAGCCAAATCTGTCGATCGGACTATTTCGATCGGACTATTGATATTCATTTAAAACCGTGGTATACTTACCCAAAAGTTTTTAAAGGAAAAATAAATTTCCGATCTTCACATTTTCTTTAGAAACATCATTTAATCTAGAAAATCTCTAAAACTAGATAAAAAATATGCAATTTATGTTTATCGAGCAAAGCTCAGAAAATACAGCTAAAGAGGATGCAGCTAAGTACGACTTAGCTAAATATAACGAGCGGTCGTTCTCAACTTTAATTCGGGCGCTCCGTCTTTCCCAAGGTTACTTTTCTTTCGTTTTAGTCAACTGCAACTCGCTGGCTTTGCGGCAGCAAATAGTCGATCGGCTGCAAGTAAATTGTCCCGTGAAACCGCGGCAACTGTTTTTGCCCAAATCGGCTACAACTCTCTACACGACAATCGCAGCAGAAATAGACGGCGAAAAGCCTCCAGCTTTAATGCTCCTCGGTTTGGAATCAGTGGAGACGATCGATCGATTGCTCATTTCTACCAACCTACTATGCAGCGAATTCAGCAAAACATTTTCGTTTCCCCTCGTCTTTTGGGTGACGGATGAACTTCTGAGAAAAATCATTCGCACCGCTCCGGATTTATACAATCGGATGACGACAATTAGATTTATCAGTAATTAATAATCAGCCGATCGATTTTAGATTTTAGATTTTTAACAGTCAACAGTCAACAGTCAACAGTTAATCGATTTTAGATTTTAGATTTTAGATTTTAGATTTTTAACAGTCAACAGTCAACAGTCAACAGTCAACAGTCAACACTCATCAGTCAAGTGTTAAATTCCGCTTCCCAACTCAGGACTAATTCTCGCGCCGCCGCAGTTCCCTCAGCAGGAAAACTTGCCAAAAAGTCTTTATCAGCCCCCACGTCGTAAGGCCCTTCCTTAAACTCCAAAATCACAGTATCCTGTGTCAAAGCTACTAACGTGTGAATAGTGCCCTCTGGCAGTTCGACAGCGCGAGTCGGGCCGGCCGCGCTGACTCGCAAGGAGCGCAGGATTTGACCGTTTTCGTTCAAAATAACAATACCGACTTCTCCTTGAATCACCACAAAAAACTCAAAACCGTTAACTGCAGGCGGGCGCAGGTGTTGGTGAGGGCGGACGTAAGTGCCTGGTTGCAGCACGTTGACAAACCGCTGCACTTTTTCAGACAAATCATGGAAATTGTAGTTTTGTCGCTGGCGGGGACTGCGGCGGGAGGAAGCGGCCACTTCGTCTAGCAATTCTTGCGTCAGCAATTTGATCGGAGGGGACTGCACAACAGATATCCTGTATTTAATAGTTTGTGAACAAATGGGCTAGTCTGGGATCATCGTTATCAGCATCTCTTGACACATGGAAATCGCAAATCAGGTGTTTATCACTAAGGCAATGCGTTTGTCAAGTATCTTTAGAAAAAGTATTAGCCCGATCGCCCTTTCAACTATTCTAGTCTGCGCCAGTAGCGTTTCTGCCTCGGAACCGAGGCCGGCACTGTTGATTCAGCAGCAATTCTCACAGCAGCAACTTAAAGATGAAATTCGCGATCGAGTTCAAGAAGAAGTTGACATTGCTTTCGGGCGCACGGCGGTACTGCTTAACGGGCTCGTAATTGCCTTAACTTTGTTTCCGACAGCAGCCGGAGTCGGGGTTTGGTTTCTGTTGAGCAAATTGTCCAAGCAGACAACAATTGCTCGCCAAGAAATTGAAAGTCTCCATTACGATACAATCTCTCAATTAAAACTATTAATTTCGGACGCTGAAACTATCTTAGGCGAAATTCAACAGCAAAGTCACCCGGCAGAGGCAGAAACAGACTTGTTATTTCCCGATGCCCAAATTCAAGAATTTGCTCCGGTTAACTACGGCAATTACCAAAAGTTATTGACTGCCGCCGACTATGCCAAACAGGGAGATGCTTGTTTCTTTGAAAACCGTTATCAAGATGCGATCGCTGCTTACGATCAGGCCCTGCAAATTCAGCCGGATTTAGCCGATACTTGGAATAACCGAGGAGTAGTGCTCACAAGAATGCAGCGGTATCCAGAGGCGATCGCCTCTTACGAACAAGCTACTACAATTCGCCCCAATTATCCCGATGCTTGGAACAATCGAGGCGTGGTATTGTTGGAGTTGCAGAAGTACCAGGAGGCGATCGGCTGTTACGAACAGGCAATTCAAGCCAAACCCGATTATGCCGATGCTTGGAACAACCGAGGCGTTGCATTTTCCAAAATGCAGGAGTACGAACAAGCAGTAATTTCTTACAATCAAGCCCTACAAATTAAAAATGATTATACTGACGCTTGGAACAATCGAGGCGTTGCACTCTCCAAATTGCAAAAATACGAAGCGGCGATCGCTTCCTACGACAATGCTGCTAAAATTCGACCTGATTTTTACAGAATTTGGTACAACAAAGCCCGATGTTATGCGCTACAAGGTAAAATTGAATTAGCCATTGAAAATTTAAAGCGCGCCCTAAATCTCAATCCGAATGTGTGTAAAGAGTTGGCAAAAAGTGAAGCTGATTTGGAGAAGATTCGCGAACACGACGCATTCAAGCAGTTGATTAATTGATCGTAACTAAGTAGATGAGTGGGAAAATACATACAGCCTATTCCATGTTTATGGAATGTAGGGACCAAGGTTTTCGCCGTTTCCCTACGGGGATATGACGCTAGGCGGGGGTACTTCATAAACGTGGAATCTGCTTTAAGTAGTCAAAAGCGAGTGAAACGAAGCTATTGGTTTTCGGTTAGGGCAGTTGTACATTCGGTTATACAGCAAGGTTTATTGGTGCCTTTACTTACTTCTGTTTGATTACTACCAAAGTAATGTCATCAAATACTTTTTGCTCCCCGATGTATCGCCGCACGTCGTCAATAACAGCTTGCTTGATGTCTGCTGCTGACTTTTCCCTGTTAAGGGCAACAACTTCAATCAATGGCTCGATACCGTATTGATTTTTATTCATATCAAAAGCTTCGGTGATTCCATCGGTGTAGAGTATGACCACATCCCCCGAATTCAACTGTATTTCAGTAGAAGCAATGAAATCGGCAATATCTGGTTCCAAGGCGATGGGGAAGCCTAACTCCATAGTATCAATCCGCTCTACTTCGCCACAGTCACGCACGACAATCACCTCTTCGTGCTGTCCGCTCAAATGCAAGGTGTTGTCCCCCCGATATTCCAGCAAAGAAAGGCTCATACTTTTACCGCAATTCATGCGCTCTACGTTGTCAAAAAGCGTTTGGTTGACTGTCTGCAACAATTTAACTGGGTCGGTTTCATTGTGAACCAGCAAAGTGCGAATTGCTGTTTGCGCCATAATCATTAACACGCCGCTTTCTAAACCGTGTCCTGTCACGTCGCCGATGCCAATTGTGGCTTTACCGCCGTGATTTAGTACGTCGTAGTAGTCACCGCCAACTTCATCAGCCGGTTCCATGAATCCAGCTATTTCTAGCCCTTCTATTGACTCTAATTCCTGCTGTTTAGGCAAAATCATTTGTTGCAGGCGGCGGGTTACGTCTAGTTCGGCACTCATGCGAAGGTTTTCTACTTTTAACCGTTCGTTCAAAACCAATATTTCTTTATTAGCTTGGGCTAATTGTGCGGTGCGATCTTCTACTTTTTGCTCTAGGGTTTGATAAAGTTGGGCATTTTCTAGGGAAATAGCAGCTTGGGCAGAAATTATGCTCAATACTGCTAATCTGTCTGCTGTAAAAGCGCCAGTTGCGAGATTGTTTTCTAGATACAAAATGCCGATGAGTTTGCCTTGATTGATGATAGGGGCGCACAAGACTGATTTGGGTTGATTAATTGCAATATAAGGCTCGGCGGTAAAGGTTCCTTCGCGGACGGCATCGTTTAAAACTACATCTGACTGAGTTCTTGCGACATAATTGATAATAGATGTCGGGAGATTCAGACTGTTATTAACAGCAAGAGATTCCAGGACTTGGACGGAACCGTCAACGTCTCCTGCAGCTTCAATTCTGAGTTCGCCCCTGCTGTTTAGCAAGAGGAGAAAACCTTTTTGAGCTCCGGCATTTTCAATTGTAAGTTTAATTAAGTTTGACAGTAAGGATGCTAATACTACTTCGCCGGATATTGCTTGCGATGCTTTGATTACTGTGGTAAAATCCAGCATAAACGAGTTGCTGCTGCCTGTCGAGGTTGGCGGAAGGGATGTGGTTATGGCAGAAAGGTTTGTACCTGTTGATGTTTGTCTCAGCAATAGCTGCGGATAGCGGGTATCTAAGTCTTTAACTTTGGTGGCTGCACCCCAGCGGAGATAGGAATAGCGGGCATTTTGCAAGTAGGTTTTGGCAATCAGAGTTTTATTTTTAGATAGGTAAAACTTAGCAGCTAGTTCGTAGGAGAGGGCTTCTTCTTGGATGTATTCGTTTTCTTGAGCAGTGGCGATCGCGCGATCGTACCAGTCCATTGCTTCAAAGTTTTCCCCTTTAATGCGGCACAATTCTGCTTCTATTAGTTCTACTTTCTGCAAGTAATTCATCGGTGCGTGAGTTGCCAATACTTTCAGTTTATCCAGATTGACGGTTACTTGTTCTAAAATTTGTTCGCGATCGCTCTGGCTGACATCAAAGTAAACCGCAAGTCGCACCAGACAATCGTAGAAATAAAACAGAGGAGCGAGAAGCGAACCAACTACTCCGGCTAAGTCTTTTGCTGCTAAGTCAGCATATTTTACAGATTCAGCAAATTCTCCAAAGAGATAGCAGAGAATGGTTTTTTGCAAGTAGATAATGTAAACCGCACTGCGATTGTTGGCTTGCAGCATCATCGGCAACTGGATGTCTTCGTTATAAGCTTCACCGATTAATTTACAGGGAGTTTCAGACGGCTCAATTAAATTGAGAACAGCCTGCCGATAGATTTCATTAAAATTTAAATCGGCTTCTTGCTTTAGTTGGCGCATCATGTCGCTGTAGGCAGCTAGTTCTCGTTCAAATTCTGTTAGCTCTTTGCCGATGAAATATGCGTGCAAGGCATACATACTGGCAGCGTGACAGGCATATTCTATATCTCCCGTTTCCAAGCCGATCGCGCAAGCATCCTGCGACATTTTTAAAGTTTTCCTGACCGATTCTTTGCAATGTTTGACAAAACCATTCACAATGTGAAGTGTTTCTGCTTTGACTTCGCTGGAGTTAATCCGATCCAGCAAATTTAAAGCCAGTTCGCCAAATCTGTAACCAGATTCGATGTCGTTGAAAATCGCGCTCAAAAGCAGTCCGCAATTAGCATAAGCTGGCAAAGAATAGGGAGCATTACCGTATTCTAGCGATAAATTGACCTGTTTAAAAATAAACAGTGGCAGGATTTCGGGAAAGGAAAAATAGACAGCAGCAAAGGTGCTTGATATCACCTGCATTGCTGCTAATTTGTCCGGTGCTGTCATTGGCGGCAAATCGATTAAATCTTCGATTTCTCTGCCTGTTAGCGCTGCCTGAGTTGCTTGCAGCGCCGCCTGAATATCGGTCGGATTTGGCTGTTTGGGAAAATGTATATCTAACAATTCTAGCACTGATAAAGCTGTGTTTATTGCTTGCCGTAACTGGCTTTGTGCTAACTGAGCGAGAATTATTGCTTGATAAACCTTTACTTTGTCTAAAACTGTTTTCGCTTGTTGCAGCACGGAGGTTGCTAATTCCTCCATCTGCTCGAAATCGGTACTGATGTAAGCGGCTTCTGCTGCTTCTTCGTAGAGATTCAGCGTTAAGTCGTATTGGGTTTGCCAACTGTCTGCACTTAATAATTGCCTGCCTGCCGCGAAGTAATCCAGTGCTGATTTATAAGCCGCGGAAACTTTGGCTTTTTTGCCTGCTAAAAGGTTGAGGGCTGCCAGTTCATTGCGCTGTGGCTGTGCGGCAATTAATTCACTGCCAAAGTTGAGGTGATTGACGATATCAAATATTTTCTGTTGTCGCTGTTCCGGCCCAGTATTTTCCAGCAAAAGTTGTCCAACTCGATAGTGGACAACTTGCTTTTCTGGTTCGGGAATTAGAGAATAGGCGGCTTGCTGGACGCGATCGTGCAAAAATTTGTAATAAACAGTTAAATCTTCTGAACTTTGCTCTAATTCAAGAAATTTGTAATCATTCCCCACGGGAATAATTAAAGTTTCCCTAACTGCTTCCAACAGTTTACCATTAGTTGCTTTGACTGATTTTTCACTAACAATCGCCAACGTTTTTACGTCAAATTGATTGCCAATGCAAGCAGCAAATTTTAATATTTGCTGTGTTGCCTGCGACAGTTTTTGAATCTTTCCTGCCATCAGTTCGACTACATTGTCAGTAATGGCCTTGGCTTGAATTTGCTCTAAATCCCACTGCCAGCCTGCCTTTATCCCCCCAATCTTCGGAGAGTTTGCTCCAAATTTCAACAATTTTTCAGCATAAAGTGATTTGAGAAACTCGTTAATAAAAAAGGGATTGCCTTGAGTTTTTTGCAGGACTAACTCTGCTAATGGCAGGGCCTTTTCGAGGTCGCACTTAAGAGTATCTGCAATTAAATAATTGACATCATTTAACTTTAAAGGTAAGAGGGAAATTGAATTAATAACGCATCCCGTTTTCTGAATCTCATTAATTGTTAACATCAGCGGATGGGCTGCACTGACTTCGTTATCCCTATAAGCCCCAATCAGAAACAGATATTGCATATCTGGGTCAGTGATTATCAATTGAAGCATCTGCAAAGTTGCGGAGTCTGCCCACTGCAAATCGTCGAGAAACATGACTAAGGGATGTTCTGGCTTGCAAAATACGCGGATGAAGTTATGCAAGACTAAATTAAACCGATTTTGCGATTCAGCGGGAGGAAGTTCGGATAATTCTGGCTGCTTGCCAACTATCAATTCTAATTCGGGAATTACATCAATAACGACTTGACCGTTAACTCCAACTGCTGTTAATATTTTTTCGCGCCACTGTTGGAGTTTGGCCTCTGTTTCTGCGAGCAACTGCTGCACTAATTCTTGAAAAGCTTTAATGACGGCGCTGTAAGGAATATTTCGCTGAAACTGGTCAAATTTCCCGGCGATGAAATAACCTTTTTTTCGGGTAATGGGTTTGTAAATTTCTTGAACTAATGCTGATTTGCCAATGCCGGAATATCCGAATACTAACATCATTTCGGAATGTGGTCGGCTGTTGGGGGATGGCTGAGTTTCTGAGGTTACACTTTCTGCTTCTTCCTGCAAGCTACCGGCAACTCGCTCAAATGCCGTCAGCAGGCTTTCTATTTCTGTTTCTCGGCCGTAAAGTTTTTGAGGAATTTGAAACTTATCTGAAATATCGTGCTGACCAATAGTAAAGTCTTCTATCTTGCCTTGAGTTTGCAGTTGAGTGAGACATAACTCTAAATCTGCTTGAATTCCCCAAGCGCTTTGATATCGCTCTTCTGCTGTTTTTGCTAACAGCTTCATTACGATATCTGAAACAGGTTTAGGAATCTCTGGATTCAGTTCTTGGGGCGGAATGGGTTGTTTAGCGATGTGACAGTGTACTAATTCGATCGCGTCATTACCTTCAAAAGGCAGTTGATTGGTTAGCAGTTCGTAAAAAGTTGCGCCCAGGGAATAAAAATCAGCGCGGTAATCGATCGCGCGATTCATTCTTCCGGTTTGTTCGGGTGCGATATAAGCTAAAGTGCCCTCTAAAACGTTGGGACTTTTTAGGGTAGGATTTTCTATAGACAAGACTGTCGAAATGCCGAAGTCAATAATTTTGACTTCCCCGGTTTTGGGGTTGATAATTATATTAGATGGGTTAAGGTCTTTGTGGATAATATTAGCGCTGTGAATCTGACCCAAAATCTCGACAGTTTTGATAGCGATGGGGAGAAATTCCGCTAAGGTTATCTGACGTTGCTGCCGCCATAAACTTAAAGATTCAGCGCCATCATCCTCGAAGACGATCGCAAGAAAATTATGATATTTTTCTAAGCTGTAAGCTTTAACAACGCCTGAGAAATTCAGAGTTTGACTGATTTGGTATTCCTGCTGGTATCTCAGCAGTTGTGCTGGCGTTGGCAATTCTTCTTTCAGCAGCTTGAGGATGATCGGTAGGGGTTCGGCGTAGCCGTCGCGTAGCGAATCGCGATCGCGAATTCCGCGATAAACGAAGGAATTTTCGCTTTCATAGATTTGGGCGAAAATCTGATATCCAGGAATGCCAAGCATAGTTTAAATTGTGCGTTTTGAGCTTTTGCGCTTTGTGTGCTGCAGTTGCGACCCTATCTTGCCATTATTGCTCATATATCACTGCTGTGGGAGCTCGATCGCTGCCACAGCATAAAAAACGACTGTTTGCACAATCGTGATGCTTCCTAGTGCGAGAGATTCAAAAGTAGCGAGAGAAGAGCTGTGAATATTTTCGGAGATGTCTCTTGTTAAAACATTTGATAGGCAATGGATCTTACTCCTGACTTCTGACTCTTGACTCAGGACGAATGCTAGACATACAAATAAATATTTCTGCCTTCTCCCCATGATGTAGGGTGCGCGCTGCACACCTTACACATGTGGAATCACCTCTAACCTAATGAGGGCAACTTAATTTCAACTACAAATATTTCTGCAATAGCAAACCCATTTTCTCCTTAGTGGCGGCCGGCACTTGCTCCAGCCGAGTCAGAATTGCATATTTTAAAGCTGAATGTGCATCAGATACTGGGGGATTTTCTGTTAGTCTACGGACTGTTTCTTGAATGACTTTTTGAGCATTCTCTGCATTGCGGTGCAAATTTGCTATTACCATTTCTACTGTTACGCTGTCGTGATCTTCGTGCCAGCAGTCATAATCGGTGACTAATGCTAAAGTTGCGTAGGCAATTTCTGCTTCTCTGGCTAATTTTGCTTCCGGCAAATTTGTCATTCCGATGACTGTCGCCCCCCAACTACGGTAAAGGTGGGATTCTGCTTTTGTGGAAAATGCGGGGCCTTCCATGCAGACGTAGGTGCCACCCCGGTGCAGGGTAACGTCGGTGAGGTTCAAGGATTCGATCGCACTTGCCAATACTTTAGCCAATTCGCCGCAAACCGGATCGCCGAAAGTGATGTGAGCAACAATTCCTTCTCCAAAAAAGGTAGAAACTCGATTTTTTGTGCGATCGATAAACTGATCTGGCACTACCATATCTAAAGGTTTCGCCTCTGCTTTCAGGGAACCAACCGCCGACGCTGAGATTAAATACTCAACTCCCAAACTCTTCATGGCATAAATATTTGCCCGATACGGCACTTCTGAGGGCAAAAAAGTGTGGTTGCGGCCGTGTCTAGCCAGAAATGCTACCGGCGTACCGTCCAATGTTCCCACAATTACGGCATCCGATGGCGCTCCAAAAGGTGTATCAATTTTCACCTCTTCAATATCCTTGAGGGCCTCCATTTTATACAAACCGCTGCCGCCGATTATTCCGATTTTTGCTTGTGCCATTTTTACTTTCTGCCTGAGTTTTACAAGAGTGATTCTATCGGGCCATCGTTAAGTTGGGGTAAAAATAATTGAAGATTTCGTGATAACAGTCACCCGACATACACTATTTTGTCACGAAACATATGTGATCTTAATCACAAGATACCTTCACAAAATCTTTAAAAATAAAGGTACATAGTTCTGTTAGTTATTTGTAGCGTGTTAAGACCATGACAGTCAGCTCTGCTAACCTCCCCAAAATCTCGATCGAGGCGATCGTCGAGCGCATCTTTGCTTTTCGGCAAATTACCCCCCTTGACAGACGGCTGCTGAAATCAGCAATGCTAGCCGAGAAAGGTCTTAACGAAAAAGACCACTCTCACATCAACCGAGTGTGTCAGGGCATCCGAAACGGCTTGATTTTAGTTGTAGAATAAATTTGCAGCACGATCTCTTGCTAGCTCAATAAGCTGTTTTAAAAGTTGTGTTTAAGTCTGTATCTCCGGGAACTGAGTTCGGGCGATGTTTTACTATTTTTCGGCGCGCGATGGATCAACATCATAAATAATATTATTTCCCTCTTATCGCTCAAAGTTCAACAGCCAAAAGCCTGTATAAGTCATGCCACTATCATCGGGCTGCACTAATAAAAAATGTAATCCTTTACTTAATTGCTTGCGCTGTTGGTAAATTTGGGCCGCCGCTTTCACCTCGCTATCTTCAAAAGTAGCCACAACCCACCTATCTACTAACCCAGCTTCCAATATCAATCCGTCGGGTTCTCCAGCAATATAATTCAAAGCGAAAGGTTTGGCATCCTGAAGCCATCTAGCCAAGCGCATAGACTGGCGTCCGCCGTCAATCACCACTCCTGGTACGGGTAATGTTGAGGCCAAGCCCAAATTCAGCGGTAACAGCAATTCTGGCATTTCCAAAATTGGCAAGGGACGCCCTTGGAAAGCCTCTTCAATGTCGCCGGCGGGTAGGGAAGCAAAACGCCAGCTATCGCCCCAGAGGTTTTCGGGTAAGGGTACGGGCGGCGGCGAGTCGAGGGCGATCGCACTGTAAGTTTCACCTGTATAATTAGGCATACTCGAATATTCTTTTGCGCGTTGTTGCAGCAGCAATTTCAAAGCCGCAGTGCGCCGAGTCGCTTCTACCTTGACACCCAAAACTTTGCCCGCAGCCTCAATTAAGCCCAGAGACTGAGGCCTAAATACTTGAATCAAATCTGGCAAATTCTGAGTTTGAGCTTGCTGCTGCAACTGCGAAGCTAGCCAAGTGGAATTTGCGGCCCCTTGGTGGCAAACAGCGCTAAATTGAAAACTGCCTTCCGAGTCGCAAATTAAGAGTTCCCACAGTGGTTTGCTAGTTTCGTCTTGGAGAGGGCGGCGGTAAAAATCGGCTTGCCAAATACGCATAAATAATTAAAAAATAACATCTACAACTCGATAATTTTAATATAGATTGGGGACGCTGCGATACAATACCCCTCTCCTGAGAAAAAACTTCGAGCGATATATTCTTAGTTCATATTTGAGTTTTATTTCAATATAGCAATACTCGCATCATTTGTGAATTTATTACTCCCTCCCCGGACCAAGGGGAGGGTTGGGGTGGGGTAAAAAAATTACGACTCCTGCAAGGATGGCTATATCTAACACCAGTCAAAAAAACAGCAACTGTAGGCCCGCGCTCCAAACCGTGGTAGTAATCAGTCATTCCCCAATCTAAAATCTAAAATCTAAAATGGTATAAAGGCTCGCTTAGCCATTTTCCCTTAGCAATTAGCCCTTCCCAAATTTATTTAAGATGGTGAACCAAATACATATCCAACTCGCCCTTATTTTTAGCATAAATTTTTCCTCAGTATTCGCATTCAAAAAAATCTCTAACTAATTCAAACGTTTCCTGAGAGATATTGATATTTCCAGGTACGCCGGAAGATTCCATCCGAGATGCAGTATTAACTGTATCTCCCCAGACATCATAGGAAAACTTTTTATTGCCAATTACCCCAGCCAGTATTGGGCCTGAATGAATGCCAATGCGGATATCCCAATAAGGGATATTTTGTTGAGCTTTCTGCAATTTTCGCAAATCCATGAACTGTCGAATTTCTATGGCAGCAAGTACAGCGTCAAATGCGTGTGTTGGGCGAGGCGTAGGAATTCCCGCCGCACACATATAGCTGTCGCCAATAGTCTTCAGTTTTTCCATAGAGTATTTATCCATCACGCGATCGAAATAAGAAAAACAATAGTCTAGTTCGTCAACTAACTCTCGCGGCGTCATTTTTTCAGATAACTGAGTAAAGCCTTTAAAGTCAGTAAATAAAACCGATACGTTATCATAATAAAGTGGTTCCACTTTGCCGTTATTTTTGAGTTCCTCGGCAATTTCAACCGGGAGTACATTCAACAGTAGCTGGTCAGATTTGTGCTTTTCGGCATCGAGTTCGGAATACAGGCTATTTATCTCTTTAAAGCGTTCAGCATTGCGGATGGCTGAGGATAGTTGCAAAGCCAAAAGATAGCCAATCCGCAAGTCTTCTTGAGTGTAAGCCCCCGGCTTGGTTGTGGCAAAATTAATGGTTCCTAAAACCTTACCTTCGCTTTCCAAAGGAAGGATAATTTGCGAAGCGTAGGGGGATAAAATAGCAGTAGCACCCGCTTCTTGAATTAATTGAGGTTGACGTGTTGTGAAAGCCTTCTTAATCGGGCCACCCTCTCCGAGGGTTGAAATATCTACAGGGATATGCGGGCCAAATAAAGTCATGCAAGCATTAGTGCTGTGCAGGCAAACGCTACAGTGTTCAAAGTCGAGCAGCCATTTGGCTTGCTTACCTACTACCCGCAAAATCTGGTTGAGATCGAGGGTGCGGTTAATGGCAGTGGCAATTTCGTTGACGGCGGAAATGCGGATGGAAAGCGCTTGAGCTTCTGCTAACAAATGGCGGGCTGTCAACAGAAGCTCTTCTCGATCTTGATCTTCTAGCCGATCGCCCATAATAGGGGTATACAATATAGATTACAAAGCATCTATTTCCAGGGCTATTGAATCCGTATATCGGTTGACAAAGCTAAACAAGTCTGCTGTCGCAATAATCTCAAATATTTCGGAATCATCAAGTCCTAAATCCCGCAGGTTTTGGTAATCAGATTCTGTCATTTCCAGGGGTTTTGTAGCAGCCAGCAAGCCAAAGGTAATTACGGCTTTATCACGTTTTGGCAAAGGGCAGTTGGCAAAGTCAGAAACTAGGGTTCGCAGTAGTTCTTCGCTCATCCCCAAGGCTGACAATCCGTGCAGGTGAACTTGGAGAGCGTACTGGCTATTATTTGATTGGGAAATAGCGACGCCGACCATTTCTTTAAGAGTGCGGGGTAAGTCTCCTTGTAGGATTGTTCCCCGGAATTTTTTCCAATTTGCTTCTAATATGTCAGGGTTGATTGCCATTGACTTGAACAGGTTGGGGACAATGCCAAACCCCAACTCTGTCAATATTTCTTCGTACACTGCTTTGGCTTTAGGATCTGTAATATCATGTCCGGTCGATCAACCATGATATAATCAGGAGGAACACCACCCCCATCAAATAAAAAATGCCAAAACGAATTACGATCGCACCTCATCTGAGTCCAGAAGAGCTACAAGCTCGTTTCCGTCAAGCTAAAACAA